>NZ_JBFTNT010000083.1:0-28661 GCF_056397585.1 Pedobacter sp. 05L430
CCCATGGCGTTATGCCACATTGTTTTATAAAGCTTTTCGTGAGATAGGAAGGGGGTATTGAAGCTTACTTCATAAGCAATTTGTGTATTGATGAGTTTTTCTTTTATGAGTAATTTAATGGAAAGTTGGATAGGCCCTGTAACCTTTCTGCTCAGTTCATTGTCTCTATCTTTAAAAATTATAACAATTGACTATATGTATAGATCACCATTTTTTGAGGAAGAGGATAGTGAAAAGGTATTGGCATTTATGTTTGCAAATCCTTTTATTACCCTGATAGGTAACGATGGGGAATTTCCTGTTGCCACCCAGGTACCGGTAATTGTAAAAAGGATAGGTGATATGATCCTGCTGGTTGGCCATATCATGAGAAAATCAGATCATTTCCGTGCGTTCAGTATCAATGAATCAGTAATGGCGCTATTCAGTGGTTCACACGCTTACATCAGTGCTTCTGTTTATGAAAAACCAAGTTCGGTGTCAACTTGGAATTATCTTTCGGTACAGGCAAAAGGCAGGATTAAAATGCTAGATGAAGCTGGGACTTACCAAGCGGTAAAAGACTTGACTGATATATATGAATCTCCGGATAGCAGCCCAGCGGCATTTGGAAGGATGGATAAAGATTACATTAAAAAACATCTAAAAGCAATAGTCGGATTTGAGCTGGAAGTACTCAAACTCGATCATACTTTTAAATTAAGCCAGAATCATTCAGCTCAAAATCGCAAAGGCATCATAAATAAATTACTTGCAGGTAGCGATATGGATATAGCTTTGGCGCAAGAAATGGAAAAGCAGCAAAACGATCCAATAGAAATCACGAAAAAACTTACTAATGATTTAGGGGTGTGTACTTCTGGAACACGCCATGTAAATGAGAAGAAGATATAATAACTGAGATTTATGATACATTTAATAATTGGCACGCAAGGTGCCGGGAAATCTACTTACTCCATGAATTTAGCAGAAAAAATTAATGGAATTCACCTCTCAATTGATGATTGGATGCAGGAATTGTTTGGTCCAGACCTTCCAGTACCGATGGATTTTGGATGGATAATGATAAGAGTGCACAGATGTGAGCAACGAATATGGTCCACTGCAGTAAAAATAGCTCAGACAGGTGGAAATGTAATTTTGGATCTTGGTTTTATGAAGGTGCAAAATAGAAGTCTATACCTAGGGTTGGCAAAAGAGCATGGGATTTCAACCCAACTACATTATATTAACGCACAATTGCCGACTCGTTTGGAACGTGTTATGAAGCGGAACGCTGATAAGAGCAAAACTTATTCTTTTGAAGTGAGCCCAGCTATGTTTCATTACATGGAAAATGAATTTGAACCACCAACTGAAGACGAATTGAAAGATATTGTCTTTATCAATACAGATGAGTCTATTTAAGTAGAAACTTCTGCTAAATATTAAAAATTCTTAATCTAATTAATTTGCCACACAAATTCATTGGGGAAGATTTGAATATTAATGTGAGATAGGACATTACCCCTGATATAAAATAAAAGTTGATTATGTAGAAGGGGGCTAAGATTTGCCTCCTTCTTGGTTTGTTATGAGACTAAATTTCTTGATTTTTTGTAGCATCTCAGCGAAATTTTAAAATATGCTTTTTCTTAAGTCAATGAGTTGTTGCTTCACATTTTTTCGCACTATTCCGCCATGATAACAAATCAATTCATTAATTTCTAATTCAATAAGCTTTTCAATGGACCTAATCGCTGCCGGGAGGTTTAGCGTGTACTGTGGATTGGCAATATTAAGATGGCCATTTTCTATAACCAATGCATCACCTGCAATGAGTGTTTTGGTTCGGTAAAGATAAATAGATATATGTCCAGGCATGTGCCCAGGAGTTGGAATGATCCTAAGATCTTTATTTTCTTTGAAATCATCCGTCGTGAATACATAGTCCACATTAACAGGTTTTACGGATGTCAGCATTAACTGAAAATAACGCGCATTAGCTTTTTCTGATTCAGGTAACTCTGGATATATTTTTTGCGCCTGCAGCATTCGCAAAGATTTTTTCCTGCCATTAACATAATTTGCTTCCGTTGAAGAGGAACAGACTTTAACATGAGGGTAGACTTCTTTAATCTCATGAAGACCACCAATGTGATCGATATCGTGATGGGTTACAATTATAGAAGTCAGATTTTTCAAGGAAAAACCAATTTGATTCATCGCCTTTTCGATTAATGGTAATGATCCTTCATATCCGCAATCAACTAAAATAAGTTCATGTTCCGAGCTCAGAAGAGCTGGATGTAGAATAGTTTCAGCGCCACTAAAACTGTACTTTATTTCGAGACAATTTATTTTCATTTTTTTAGGGGGATTATTCAATGTCTTTCTAGTAACTGCATTTATAAAAGGCAGTAATATCAAGATGAATGCTACATCTGGGGTGATATACAATGGCTGACTAGGATCTGTATGGTTAGTTTAAAGTATCCTTTTATTATTGGCGCAGAACATCAAAGTGAATAGAAAATTGCATGGGTTGGACAAAAATTAATTTAAAGGCGCAGGAGAAAGGTGGGTAGTTAGAAGGAGGCAAATTTCAGCCCCCTTCCGGGTTTGTTGCGAGACTAAATTTATCAACCTTTTTTTGTAGTAAGTTTACAAGTAATTTTAATTTCACTGTTCAGCATTTGGAACTTCGTCAATGTGAAAATAAATTTTTAAACCTCTTTCCCTACCAATTCTAACATCTTCATCAGCACCTTTGGATAGACCTTCAATTCGAAGTATTGCATCGCATTTTTCCAGTAATCGGTGGGCACAAGGGTATTGTATTTCATTCCAGATTTCATCACCTGTTTGTGTAGAACCTGCCAGATTTATCAGTGGCAAGGCAACCCATTCGCCAATCATTGGTACGTGACCTTTTCTGAATAATGGGACGGCAAAGGCTTCAAGGTTAGCCAGATTTTGCTTCATTAAAATCGGATCATCATTAGTGCCGCTTCTATAAGGGCCTGCAATTAGTATAAGCATATTGTTCTTGTTTTCTAATTTTGTAATAAGTTTAAGGTCATTATCCGATTAATTAATAAATGCTGCAATAGCATTATGGTTTTGCCATCTTTTATTTCTCCCAGTTCTATCATCGCAAATGCTTGAGGGAAGGGGATTTCGAGAACAGTTATATGCTCCTCCTCCTCGGGTAGGCCTCCACCATCATTTATTTTCATCTCTGATGTGTACGAGGCTATGAAAAAGTATAAAAGTTCTGTAACTGATCCAGGAGACATATAAGCTTCAAATATTTTCGTAACCTCAATAATTTTAAAGCCTGTTTCTTCTTCTGTTTCTCGTTTGATACAATCTTCAGGGCTATCCAAATCCAATAATCCCGCACATGTTTCGATAAGCATTCCATCTTTATTCCCATTTAAATATGTCGGTAGCCGAAATTGTTTCGTTAAAATCACAGTATTTCGTTCCCTGTTATATAGCAGTATCGTTGCTCCATTTCCACGGTCATACACTTCTCTTGTATGTACCACAGCTTTGCCGTCTTTTTTCTCCGCCTGATAGGTCACCTTGTTCAGGATATACCAATTGTCCGATAAAATCTCTTTATTTATTAACTTGATATTTTTTTCCATATTTATCTATATAATTGAACATTTAATGTTGAGGAAAATGATAATCATCTCTACTATTCCTATGTAGTGGATAATTTATCCTGTGCAAAGAAGTGACATCGCTCTAATACTTATTATTTTTCGAGACGCCGTTGCCGAACTCCAGCCCATTTTTATTAATCCTTTTGATGAAAAAAAGATTTGATTTCCTTAGCACCGCAAGTTCCTTTGTCAGGTCTTTGTCGATCCTTCTGGTTATAGCTGGAGTTCACAACATATTTATCCTCATCGAAGTCAATTTTTGAATTTAAAGAGAACTAGAATTCGATATATCTGCAAGCGCCTGAAAGAGATTTAATGGATATTCTGATAGTCTGTTGCATAAATATAGATACCATTCTTTACCATAAACAAAATAAAGCTTAGTCATATAGCCCTCTGCCTGTAATTGAAGCAAACCTTCTTCTTGAATACCATAAAGGCTTTCAAATTCATAATCCGTTTTATCAGGGTGGTAAAAGTCGATGAGTTTCTTTGCCTCCTGCTGTATATCTGCATGATGAGTCGCTATAGAACATTTGTGTCTAATTTCAAACAGTTCTCCGATATAGCCCAAATATACTGTGTCAAGTTGCGAACCCCTTTTCATGCTTAACCCTTCATCAGTGCCGAAAGCACCTTTAACGATTCTGATTCTGCCTGGCAGCTTTTTTAGTTCATCGAAATCTTCACGCGTTCTGTACAAATATGCCTGAAGGGTTACCGCGAGTACATCAGTAAGTTCTGAAGCCTTCTTATAAATTCCCAACACATTGTCGGTCTGATGAGGCCCCTCAGCGCTTAGGTTCACCTCGATTCCAAATCGGGAGGCAACTGAGCAGATTTCCATTAAGTTCTCCAAACATAGCTCAAGAGAAACATTTAAACCTATATGTGACAAATCGAGGGAAACTGTAGAATTCAATTCTTTTGACGCGATATGAGTACAAATCCTTAAGAACTCATCTTTGGCAGCATTTGCCTCCGAAGCCTGGTTAATATTTTCACCCATATATTCAATAGAGCATTTCATTGAACGATTGTTCGCCTGTATAACTTTCTTCAGTGTTTCCTCTAACGTTTCACCTCCAATATATCGGTCTGCTGCCTTACGCAGGATACCATATAGTAATTTGTTGTTGAGCAAGTATTGTTTTGCCTGTTCATTAGTAGCTATGGTTTTTAAAGCGGCACTTCCAATACTTAATAATTCTTCCATTTGCTTTTGATATATAAAATTCTTGTGTTAACTGTATTATTTGTGATATCCCTTTAATCCTTAAGAGAAGTATGGCTAAGGTAAGCTATCAGTTGAGCTACTGCAATCACATGTTTATGGGATTTCTGGTGAGTAATAATAAGTAAATGACATTTTGAAATTATTAATATTTCCTGTAACCTTTTTGATTGTCTGTTTGTCTTGTAAAAAAAGTAATGGGTTCGCATCCTATTATTTAAGATCAACATAAACTCTTATAAAATGGTAATCAATCACTACCAGACAAAAAAGAACTATCTAAGAAAGAAAAGTTCAGCCAAAATCGCCGGTTCAATTTTTAGACTAATATTGCTAGGTGCTATCTTTAGTAGCTGTAAAAATAATATCCAGAAAGAACCTGAACTACCCCAGGTGAAGATGATTAAGTCGATCAAGACAACTGATGGGCAACTTGGGCAAAATTTTATAGTCAATTATGGTTTGGACAGACAAGTGTCTTATGTTGGCTCAGCTGATTTCAGGTTTGGCTATACCTATAGTTACTTAGGTACACAGATTAGCCGTATCGAGCACAATGCTGGAGATTTGCTTTATACGCTCGTTTTGAATTATTCAAATAATAATGTACTATCAAATGCAGAATTTAAAGTCACAAATGCTTCTGGTGTAATCATATCCTTCCCGTTGACTTGCAAGAATACCGGAAACCTTATCACAATAGCTACAAATGCCCATGATTTAACCTTTCTTGAACTCCAGGTAAGCGATGGAAAATTAATTAAAGCACTTACAAACGCCTGGTACTTAAAAACCTCAATAAGTTTTCAGTATAACGATAAAAAGGAGCGAGTCTATGGAAATGTGATTCCGGTACTTGCATTGAAAAATCCCATTTCACCTGCAATTGCGATTCTGGTAAATGAACTTATTTCGCTTTCCTTGCAGGCATTTTTTTCAAAACAGCTTTCAGCATTTCAGTCCTTAAGATCTTCGGTAACTATAAACTATACTCCAAATTCAGGAGATTTAACATCTATAAAATGCCAGAGTGATGAGCTGGATCCTGATGGAAATCTTGTTAAAAGTGTTAAAACCGATATCACCTATACTTATTCGAATTAAATATTAACGGACTTAATCTATCAGGCAAAAGAACGGGTTTTGCAGTCTTCTGAATTTTCAGCTTTCCTTTTTATCACACTAGTAAAATTATGAATTTGTATCGATCAACCATTTATATATCGTCTGTGGTTTGCCTTTCTATCTTTTTCTCTTGTAACGGAGATGGCAAACAAAAGTCATCTAAGATTAGCAAATCTACTCCAGGAACTTTGCAAATCCCTGAAATCCTGCCTCACGCATTGCCTGAAGAATTTTACATGCGGCTTGAGGGAGAAATTGGGGGGCAAGCCGTCGTAATGAATCTACAAAGGGACAAATCTGAGTTCTATGGGAACTATTATTATCAGGGTTCCTGGCTAACTTTATCGGAGATGGAAACCAGCCTCAAGGAAACATTTGTTTTTTCAGAATCGGGATTTAATCTGAACGACGAGGAACGTTTCATGCACCTTAAATGGACTGGTGTAGGATTCGTTGGGTACTGGACGGCCGACAATGGCCGAAAATCTTACCCACTGATTTTAAGAGAAAGTTATCCAGAGGGGAGTTTTCAGTTTAAACATAGAATTTTTAAGGATTCAATACAGAGCGTCCCCGTAGAGTATGAAAAAGGGATTGTAGAATTCCAGGAACAGTATATTGTAGCTGATGGAAATAACCGGGATTACAAATGGTTGGATAAAGTCATCAAGTTAAGAGATGGAATTAATGGTAGTCAGTCCTGGGAGCGGGGTATTTCAAAAAAATCTGATGGGATACTGAATGCTTTGTTAGTTGACCTACCAGATACCCTCGGAGCAGATAGTGCATTGTTGCATTCGAACTATTTCAATATGTCTAAAAACACCATACTGTATAATGAAAGATCATTTCTGGTTTTGGAAAAGAATTTTAGCGCATATACTGGTGGTTTGCATCCAAATTACAGTACAACTATGGTTTGCTTTGATGTGAAAAATAAAAAGCTTTTGCACCTGAAAGATATTTTAAAGGCAGATGCAAACCTTTCAGCTGTTCTGGAAAGTTGTTTCCGGGAACAATATGGCCTTAAAAAAAATCAATCCCTTAAAGAGATTCTATTTGAAGAGGAAATTTATGAGAATCATAATTTTTACTTCAACAATAATGGATTAGCATTTAAATACAATACTTATGAAATCGCACCCTATAGTGAAGGCGAAATATCCATATTCCTTCCTTTTTCAAAGATTAGAAATATGATTCGACCCACATTTCTGCAAAGATTTGACCCCTCGTGAGAATCCCCATCGGTTAAAATCACATGCTTATGTGATTGATGAAGCTTGATTAACGGGTTATCTTACAAAGATGATAACAAGAATAAATATAATTAGGGGAAAACATTTATTGCTGCTTGCCATGGCTTTGACGGGTGGTAGCCTTGCTAAGGCACAACGTTTGTTTACCGTTAGTGAACTAAAAAAAGATTTTTCCGTGGTGAAGGCTGCACTTAAGGAGGCACACGCTGGAATTTACCGATATAGTGATAAGGTCGATATTGAAAATCATTTCGTTTCCATGGAAAAAGGAATTAACCGACCAATGACTGAGCAGGCTTTCTTCAGATACCTCAACCCATTTATAGCAACAATTAAGGACGGCCATACCAAATTCCACAGGGAGGGGAGACCGGATGATTTGTTTGCCTTTGCAAAAACTGGTTATTTCCCCTTGAAGCTCTATTTTTACGGTAACAAAGCTTATGTGCGCTCGGATACTGTTAACGGGAGAATATCAGCCGGGGCAGAAATAACAAGCATCAATGGAAGGCCGGTCAAAGTTGTTCGCGACCTGATTTTTAAAAACATTTTCGTTGATGGCAAAGGGAATACAATGAAGTATGCCCTTATCAATGATAGTTTTGGGGGCTATTATGCGACATTTATTGAAACATCGAAGCTATTTAAGGTTGGCTATGTAGACAATGGGCAAGCAAAGACGATCTCCATTGCCGGAGTATCGTCACAAAATATTGGTCACATCGAGGACCTTGTTGCCCCGTACCAGCTAAGTTTTCTTGGCGAGAGAATTGCCCTAATGCGTATCTCAGTCTTTCAGCCTGGCCCTGCTGCGGTCGGGTTTGATAAGTTTCTTTCCGAATCCTTTCAGGCAATTCGAAACGCTCAGATTTCAACTCTCCTTTTAGATTTGCGCAATAATGAAGGCGGAATTGATGCTTATGGAATCATGTTGTATTCATATCTCACAGATATAAGTTTTAACTATTATGACAGATTTACCGTGGCAGGACCTGCTGAGTATAGTTTTAGCCGCTATGCTAAATTACCGCCAGAACTGGAGCATTTAAAAAGGTTTATAAAAAAAGTTGATGGCGAGTACCAGTTCTCGCAAAAAGTAGGGCTAGGCCCTCAGCAGCCCAATCCGCTGAATTTCAACGGTAAACTTATAATTTTAATCAACGGAAGAAGTTTTTCAGTAACGAGCGAATTTGCGTCGATAGCAAAGGATAACCGTAGGGCAGTTTTCATAGGTGAAGATACAGGTGGAGCAGCAGGAGGTAATACCAGTGGAGCATTTGCTCTTGTAACTCTGCCCAATACCAAATTGGGACTTGATATTCCCCTCCTGGGCTACCATATGCACCTTAAAGATTATTCACAGGCTGATTTTGGCGTAAAAGCAGATTATCAGATTGTCCCTTCCATAAAAGATATCATGGAGAAGAATGACCCTGTCATGCAAAAAGCACTTGCACTATCAAAATAAGGATTGAAATACGATAAATGTCTTACTTTTTTTATTGCAGTATAGGATTTGTTTTCTGTTGGTGAACATTTGAAAATCAATTTGATTGCTGCATTTTTTTGTCTTGTCTGGATTAAACCCCATGAACATGTGATTGTTGCATACTGCTCACTGGGCTACTTTTGTAACCATTAGGTATACACTAGGGATAATATTCCCCAAAAATTAGAAGAAATGAAAAAGATATTATTTGCACTGATTGCCACCTGCTCAATATGGACGGCCGCAGATGCTCAGATACTCCAGGGCCTTGGAAGAAAGATGAAAGATAAGGTTCAGGAGCGGATTAACTCAAAAATTGATAAAGCTGCCAACGCTAGTCTTGAAAAAGTTGAAGATAAAATTTCAGGAAAAAATAAGGAAGCCACAAAAAACGACAATCAACCGGCTATGGTGACTGAAAAGGAGTCTTTAAAATCATACTCTAAATTTGACTTTATTGCTGGGGAGAAAATTATTTACCTAGATGATTTTTCCAAGGATCCAATTGGAGAACTTCCCGCAAAATGGAATTCAAATGGAAAAGGAGAGGTGATAAAAGTGGACAAAACACCGGGGAAATTTCTTAGACTATTCCCAGGTACGAAATATCTCTCAGCCAATACTGCGGCATTTGGAGACAATTTTACGATAGAATTTGATCTTATTATGGATGGTACGCCTCCTTCAGGCACACGGTTTTACCCGGATCTGGCCATAGGTTTGTTTGCTGCAGGACGAAAGCCCGGCACGGACAATGCATTTTTGGATCAATATCCAAAGGTAGAAAACATCACCGAAATTTTACTCAAACCCAATGTTGACGGCGCCTCTATGTCTTCGTTAAAGAGCAAGGGAATGGCGAATGCTACCACGTTTGAAAGCGGGGCCATCGCATACAAAGAATACACTGCTTCATTCGGTCATCTCGCACATTACGCCATTCAAGTTGAAAAACAGCGATTGAGATTTTGGGTGGACGGCCATAAGGTTTTCGATACCCCTAGAGCAATCAACCTAAGCCCAGGACTCAATCAAATTTATTTGAATTGCTTTAAATACTGGTTTTATAACGAAGATAACTTTGGTCTATATGTCAGCAATTTCAAAATAGCAACAGGTATTCCCAAGCCGGCGGAAACCCTACTGACAAAAGGCTCATTTTCAACCAGTGGAATACTTTTTGACCCTGGCTCCGATCAGCTCAAACTGYAATCCATGGGTATTATAAAGGATGTGAGCAAATATCTGACCGAGGATCCGGCCATTAAGCTGAAAATCATTGGCTACACGGACAGCGATGGTGAAGCCGACGCTAACCAGCAACTTTCTGCGAAACGTGCAGCAGCAGTTAAAAAAGTTTTGATAAACGAATTCAAGATAGAGGCATCCAGACTGGAAGCCTTAGGTAAAGGGGAAACAGTGCCCATCAATGATAACAAAACAGAATCTAATAAGGCCTTGAACCGCAGAGTGGAGTTTGTAAAGGGCTAAAAAAAGCAAATAAAAATCGGCTTAAAAGCCACAAAATAAAATCACATGAACATAAAAAAAATAATTTTTCTCCTGCTAACTTTGCAGACTGGTATGTTTTTATCTTGTAAGAAGGACCAAATCAATGCTGATGGGGATCAAACGAGCGAAGTGAGAAAGCCGGGCAATTTTAAACAGGTATATACCAGTGGATCCACGCCCATTTTCATTTCCTACGGATCCGAATATAAAATAGAGCTGAAAGGCTCCAAAAATCTGATTGCAAGGTATAAGACTACTATTTCGGGCGATGAGCTGGCGCTAGGGTATGAACACTTGGAACTCGGTAAGGATGACCTTAAAATCTATGTGACCTTGCCGCTGTTGGAAAAAATCTCTTTAAGTGGTAGTACTACGATTGAAATTCATGGCAATTTCCCTGATCAGGCCACGCTCCTAGCTGATATTAGTGGTTCGGGTGACATAGAATTACTTGGGACAATGAAAACAGAAAATTCAAAAATTAACATTTCAGGTAGTGGAGATGCAAGGTTTAAAAACATGATTAGTAAAAATGCAATATTGAGTATATCTGGAAGTGGCGACATCCGGAGCAGTGTGACCGCTAACTTGAAAGCAGGGATAAGCGGAAGTGGTAACATTTATTATACGGGAGAGCCTGTTGTCGATTCTGGAATAAGTGGAACCGGAAGAGTAATTAAAAAATAATAAAGTATATCTGTCAAATTGCGAAGGGCCGGCTGTTAAGCCAGCCCTTTTTTGATTTCCTGATAATCATATCTTTATGGTTTTCATGGAGATTGAAGTAAATAAATTTTGATTTAAACCCTAGAAATCCGCTCAACATGTGATCCTGATCGCACCAAGATGCTGCTTAAATCAGCAAAATTAACAGGAGTTTCTTCATAAACGACTCATATCTATCAGGGTGTCGAAATTATAATTGATGATCTGAGCTTTCGTTTGAAGCAAGCTGCCGTCGAACAGCATGAGGTTAACCTTATCGAACAGTGCTTTGGAAATTTCTAAAATTTCAACAGTGACATTTTTTCCTTTGACAGTTGATTTATCTTGATAAAGCTTCGCTGCCTGAACTGCCATGTTTCCAAGTGCTGTCTTCCTGGCCTTAAAGTAGGACAGGTTAACGCCAAATTCCAGTTCGTCGCACATTCTGATCAAAATCGCTCTTGAAATGCGGTAGGCTGATGCTTCGCGTGAAACTGCGGCTCTGCGTTCTTCTTCAGAGCCGGCGTAATGATCTGATTTGGCAGACCAGTTTACGATTTCATTTTGGGCATTTCTCGAACTTTCAATCATATCCTGTCTGTATTGTGAGAGCTCCATTTTGTAAAAGTTAAACCTGACATCCAGTTGTTCGACTATCTTGCTGCCGGCAGAGCCTCCCGGATGATAAGAAGGAGTGCCAAGTTCTGTCATTTTCTGGCCAATGGCTTCGGTAAAATCCCTGTATAGATAACGGAATTCCGCATGTTCCTTCTCATAGTTGAAGCGTTTTACGACCGGGTCAAAAAAAGGATTAGGTATGGAATCTATGAATGCCCGCGCGGGTATAAATTCCTCGGCCGGGGCCAGAAGGTTTTCAGGTGTGATTTTTATGCGAGAAATTTGTTTCACAGCCAATTCAGTATTAATCAGTGGTTTGGCATAGTAGGATTTGATCAAAGTTTTCACTTGGGGTTCATTTGATATTTTCTTATAGAAATCTTCGATGTCCACAAGTCCTTCATCTGCTGCCATCATGGACTTCACCTGTTCGAGAACTTCCTTGTCGAGTAGCGCTTCCGGATTCGCAATTTGGCTGTATCCTTTCAACAGATTTAAAGTCAGTACAGAAATTAAGAGTATTTTTTTCATCATTATTTTTCTTTACTACAAGACAATGCTATTGCTGGTTTGGTTACAGGATTAAACTATTTAATGTTCAGCCTATATTTTCGGTGGACCAGGGGGATAGCTATACCGGAAATCCGCTTATGGATTCCGAAATAAGTGGAACAAGAAGGGCAATCAAAAATTAATGAATATCCTATAACAAACTGCGGGAAGGGCTTGCTTTATTAAATAGCAAGCCCTTTCTGTTTATAACTGTAAAATCACATTTTTATGTGGTTTGGTGATGGTTTGTTTTAAATAAATTTGTATATGAAAACAAAAATCTTGATTATCTGTGTATTAACATCACTTTGCACAGGCGCTTATGGCCAGCGGGCCAGAGAATTGGGAATTATATTCGAAGGAAAACCGGGCGAAAATAATACCATTACAGACGTTAAAGGCGTTTTAGTTGGTTATAAAACCTTGATATCTGGGGCAGGGACTTTAAGAACAGGAAAAGGTCCAGTACGCACCGGAGTGACTGTCATATTTCCAAAAGGCAAATCAATAGCGCCTGTTCCTGCAGGTTGGTTTTGTTTGAACGGAGATGGTGAGATGACGGGAACCACAGCTATTGAGGAATATGGCTTTAACTATGGGGCGATAGGTATTACCAATACCAATAGTGTGGGCGTGGTTAGAGATGGGATTGGGGAATGGAATATTAAAAACTTTTCAAAGGACGGGCAGACCGATTTCTCGTTTGGTTTACCTGTTGTCGCGGAAACCTTTGACGGACTACTTAATGATATTAACGGTCTGCATGTTAAAAGAGAAGATGTATTTGACGCTTTGAACAATGCACACGATGGGAAGATAGAAGAAGGGAATGTCGGGGGAGGAACCGGAATGTCCATGTTTCTATATAAAGGAGGTAGTGGAAGTGCCTCAAGAGTTTTTAAAATTGATACTTCCAGCTATACCCTTGGCGCGTTTATTCAGGGTAATTTCGGTGGCAGGCAGGATTTGGTCATTTCCGGAGTGCCAGTGGGTAAACTTTTAAAAGATGATATGCCAGTGATCAATTCAAAAGAAAAAGACGGTTCTATTATTGTCATAATTGCAACAGATGCCCCACTGCTGCCTGCGCAGTTAAAGATGGTGGCAAAGCGTGCAGCCCTTGGTGTAGGAAAAACAGGAGGTTTGGGTAGAAACAGTTCGGGTGATATATTTTTAGCTTTCAGTACCATCTCTCCAAATGATAATGAAAAAGGGACAATGCAATTCTGGAAAGTGCTGTCGAAAGAAATGCTGGACAAGGTATATCAGGCAACCATACAGGCGACAGAAGAGGCCATAATTAATGCTTTGGTTGCTTCAAAAACAATGGGCGGAATAAATGATAACCTCATTTATGGGATACCACATGATAAAATGATGCAAGTTATCAATAATTACAGCCACCAGGAAAAAAAGAAATAATTGAATATGTTGTTCAAGAAGAACATACTGGGTGGCAATCTTAAATAAAGACCCGCATACTGCACTATAAAACAATATGCGGGCCTAAGTAGAGCTGCTAACAGTCTGTCCTCTTACAAGGAAAATTTAGCCTTTGTCTGCTTATCGAGCATGGTCAAATCATCAGATTCAGGAAGGCTGATTTCAAACTCCTTCAAATGATCAGGAGCTTGAAAACCCATCGCCACACAGCGGTGAAATTCACCGGCTGGAAATTTTTCAGACCAGATTTTATCATTTTCTTTATTTTTTTCGTTGTCGGGATTGGCAAGGTTATAGGCGCTAAGTGAACCAAGAATATCACCAAACACCGTACCCTGTTTATCTCGTATTTTTGCTGTAGACAGGATAACCCCCATGTTGATCTCCCGATCAGTCTTATTTTTTACAGAAATGTCCAACACCACATATTGGTTGCCTTTCTTTGGAACAAACCCCACTGAACTTGTGGGCCTGAATGGTGTGGCTTTATAAATACTTAGCTGATAAGTCGTCGTTTCGATAGTTACCAGGGCCTTTTGCGTTTGATTTGCCTTAGTTATTTCCTCATTACCTGCATGCTCCTCTAGCTGCTGGCTTTGCGCTTTCTTTTCGCTGCAGGCAGCAAATAGCAGTGTTACGCTTAAAAGTGAGATGAATAATTTTTTCATTTTATTTATTTTCTAGTTAATGGGTTGTTAGCAGCTTTACTGAACTCAGCTGCCAGTTATTTTTCTTCGTGGAAACTGAATAATACTTTGGGCTCAGAATCAATCCTTAACATATCAAGGCATTTCTCACCATATTGGTTAACAAATGGCTCACACGCAAATTTTGCTTTAAGTAGTGTTCGGGAATCAAAGTCAGCCTGCGTTAGTTTCTTTTTAGACTCTGGGCCATAATTTATTACCATTCGATCTGTTCCGGTTACCGGATGCAGTTCAATGCTCTTATATACAATACCGTTGCTCAGCTCTGTTTCCCCTACAACCACTGTACCCTTTGTTTCTGTCCAGCTTTGCCTGGTCTCGCCCCCAGAGGAAGTTGCTTTAAGGTAAAGAAGCGCTGTATAGGTTCCATCGGCAGAAAAGTGATAAAACATATAACTGCCTCCAGCACCATCTTTATAACTTGAATTATAGGAATCATAAAAATTTGTTGAAGATAAAATACCAAACTGCCAGTAGTTTGTTGGTGAAATTAACTCTGCCGGTACTGTCGTTCTCGGGGAATCCCCAAAGTCTGTCTGTTCTTCTGGTGAAGATTTTTTGCAAGCTGAAAGTATAAGCAAAGCAGTTATACCCAGTAGCGCAATTTTGTTTTTCATTTTTATATACATTAAGTTGTATTGGCATTACCTATAGCTGGCTTTGCACTGCACAAAGGTAGCCTAGGGTTAAAGTGGGGGCAATAACATCTTAATGTGATTTTCAGGGCTAATTAATTCGTCTTTTGATCGCTATTCTTTAAAAAACAAGTGCGTAAATCGGATCGCAATCTTTAATTCTCCAATGCATTGTTAGCAGGTTGACCGGGATTTTATACGCTGTGCTTCTAATCTAGTCTAACTCAGTGCAAATGATAATCACTTTTTGATCCTTTCAAAACTTATTGGCGATTGCTTTTCCAGAATAGATTCACGCAGGCATACAATCACATTTATATGCGATTGTCTCATATTGCCACCCATTTTAATTTTGGGGAATAATCGGCTTTGGAAAACAGCTAGTCTTTTTTACCAATTCCTGAACGATTCAACATCCAGAATCGCGTCTGTATCAATCCCGAAAAATCATTGAAAATACCTAATAAATGAAAGCAGAAACAATCAATAATGAAAAGGCCATAGATACCCTAAAAGTGATCATCGCAAATGGCGGCCCCTTAGAAAACGACTACTCAGACTTAGAAATGAGTTTAGCCACACTTGCACTGGCAGATCCTAGGGACGGTGAGCTTGCCCTTAAAATGGCACCGCTAATAAGCTCATGTGGATTCCTGTTTGACAAAGTCTCCCTGATGGGGCATATTCGAACCAAACCCTCTTCATTGACGCTTTTAGACATCGCAAGCGGACCTGCAAGAGATCTTTTTGAAGTGTATCAGGACTTAAATTATGGTAAGCATCTGCTGAGCACCTGTGTGGAAATGGATAACAAGGCTATCGAATATGCAACTTTGCTCACCGCGCCATTCTCTGACAAAATTACTTTTATCAATAAGAATATCTTTCGCTTCAGTACCACAGAGCAATATGATTTGGTGTGGTCTGCTGGCTTATTTGATTACTTTGATGATAAAGCCTTTGTCAGGTTGCTGAAAGGGTTTGGAAAATGGGTTAATCCAGGTGGTGAAATCGTGATTGGAAATTTCAATGATGAATACAATCCGAGTCGAGTATTTATGGAGTTGTTTGGGGAATGGCACCTTAATCACAGAAGTGAGCATGATCTTATTGGTTTAGCACTGGAGGCGGGTTATCTCAATGAGCAGATCAGTGTTGGGAGAGAGCCTGAAAACATCAATCTTTTTCTTCACATCAGATGTTAAATCGTACAGCCGGATTTAATCCGGCTGTTTTCTATCATTTAAAGGTTTTACTGGAATTTTGTCCATTTTACCAGCTCAGTGACAATAAAAAAAGTAATGCAATTTTAGTCTTAAGAATAACGGATCACTTCATGAGCCTTTCTGTGGTATGATCGTTAGGTGAAAGTTCTACTTGACTCAAACCAGGGGTGCATGTAATTAGTTTTCGTGCTCAGCGCGGCCATCACCCTTAATCCCTGAATGCCGGGTGCCTATGGTGTAGGTTGTTCGGTAGTTAATAGCTTTCAGGCCAAATTATCGAGTATGCTTTTAGGCGTGCTTTTGGCGTAAATACTTTTTTTCAGACCTGAAGACAGGGCCTCACGCAACGCTTTTCTGGCCCTGGTTACCCTGACCTTAGACAAAACCTCGCTGATGCCAAGATTTTCTGCTATTTCTTTATGAGAGAATCCTTCAATTGCAAATAAATTAAAGGGCCCTCTAAGACAGCCTGGTAGATTCTGTAATGCCATTAACAGGTATTCCGTATCGGTACTGTTGGTAGAATAATATCCAGGTAAATTAATAGCTTCTTCCATTGGCTGGGTCGGTATACGCCTTTGGTTTTGCTGATAAACATTAATTGCACAGTTGATCATTATCCTTCTTATCCATCCCTCAAAAGATCCCGATGCATTGTAACTGGAGATCCTGTCAAAAACTTTTTTAAAGCCCAGCATTAAAATATCTTCTGCCTCCATAGTATCGGAGGCATACCTACTTGTTAGTGCCATCATTTTTTGGGAGTAGGCATTAAATATCTCCTGCTGTGCCCTTGGGTTACCCTGGATGCACTCCGTAATTAGCTTGTCCTGGAAAGTTATTGAACTGATCATGCTTTTTGATTTACCTTGTCTGTCGGTTTAACCACTTTAATTATGGTCGATGCAAAACTACCCCACATCAAATTTCTGGTCAATCACATGTTTGTGGGTTTTTTCAAAAAAAAGTGATGAGTAACTTCCTGATTGACATCTGTTTGTGGTTGTGCAAATCCTGTCAGGAGGCACGATGGACTGTTTCAAATCCGGATGCCAGTAGGACCGCGCCCTGGTTGTAAAATCATGCGATAAATAGGCAGACCTACTAGAGTTACAAGGAGAGCTATTCTTCATTTTTTGTTTTGGCCTGGCTGTTGGGGTCAGCAGGAGCTCGCCGCTGTAAGCTGCAAACAAAAATCCTGAAAGTAGACTGGGAATGACTTTTACCGGATTGTTTCTCTGACTTCCATAGGCATTTCGTTTTGCATAAATCACATCAACATGTGGTGGCCTGTAGTTTCCTGTTTAGTTAGTTTTGTTCAGTGAATTCAACCATGATTCATCCCAGTATTAATCCCATTGAAAATGAATGTCAGGAGTTCCTTTAACATAAACAATAATGAAAAAAAATCTTTTTATGCTCACATTAGTCCTGATTGTTTTCTCCTGCAAGAAAAATGGTCAGAAGCCAGAAACTGATCATGCACAACCTGTAAAACGAGACATCGGCATCCCGATAACCGGACGTTCCGCTGTTACAAAGACTATTGGTATTGATGGCGGATCAGTAAGCGCAGATGATGGTCTACTTTCAGTTATCGTTCCGGCCGGTGCGCTACAAGAGGCGATAGATGTCAGTATTCAGGCCATTGAAAATACACTGCCTGGTAGCCAGGGTCCTGCCTACAGACTTCTCCCAGAAGGTACCGTATTTAAAAAGCCAGTCACCATCCGAATTTCCTATGCAGAACTAAACCTGGAAGGCACAGATCCGGCATTGTTGAGGCTCACTTATCAAGATGCTGAAGGATATTATTACCTGCCTGGGACTTCAACCATAGACAATGTTGCCAAAACGGTAAGCACGGAGTCAAACCATTTTAGCAACTGGACCGTTTTTGAATGTTATAAGCTTACTGCACCAAATAGCGTGTTACCTGGTCGCACAGCGGACCTGAAAATAAGAACCTATATTCCTATTGGCCCTTTAGCTAAAAATCCGGATAAGGTGCTTGGTGATTATATCGAAACAGATGACAATGACCCCATTTTATCTTCAGCACTTTGGCGGTTGTCTGGGGAGGGGACGATCACGCCTTATGAAAAGGGGTGTGCCTATCTAGCACCTTCTTCAGTTCCAAACCAGAATCCGGTAACAGTGAGTGTGGAACTAACCGGGAACTTCTTTGGATCGGGATCCAGTAAAGTGCAAAAACTTATACTGTTAAAGCCGATTGCCATCGAAGGAAGTGAGAACTTCACCATCAACCTGGATGGTGTGTCTACACGTGTAACCCAAGGCGTATTTTTTACAATGGGAGATGCACTTTACATTAGTGGAAACATGAATGACAGACAATTTCATATCAGGATTTCAGCAAAAAGAACTGGCAGTTTTCCATTTAAACTCCAGTCAGCTGCAAATGCTGCAGATATAAGCCTGGTTTCTCAAGCAGATTTGCTTGATTACATGAGTTCTTTCAGGACTGCCTGCAATGAAACCGAACCCTCCTTTATTTTTTCACCGGGTCAGGTTGAAATTTCAAAATATCCAGCTCAACCGGGAGAATTTTTGCAGGGGATAGTATCCGGGGCAACACTTTATACCGGGGGTAACTATTGTTCCTCACCAAAAACTGTAAAATTAAACGCGTCCTTTAAGATTTTGATGAGATAGATGTGCATTACTCAGTGATACTTGTAGTGATGCGCTTCGCTGATTGTGAAGCGCATCATTATAAAAACATATAGAAATCGGGCCCTTATGTTTATTCAAGAGCTGGATTTTTACTTCAATATCTACAAATCAAATGAGTGTGAGTCTCAAGTTCCGCTTCCAGAGAAATAACAATAGATATCATTTTTTTAACCAGGCTACTTTCTGGTTTGAAATATGTGCGGACCCGATTATCTCTTTGTAGAGCTCGGGTCTTCTTGCATTTTTATAACGGTAACCACCGCTAGATTCTAGTATACCTTTATTCAAGGTTGCAATGACAAATTCATTTTTAAGAGATCTGCATTCAGCAACAGTTTCTCCAAAAGGGTTCAGGATCATTGAACATCCGTTTTTTAGCTGGTCATCATCCATGCCTATTGGATTAGAAAATACCGCATATATGCCATTGTCATACGCGCGGGCTGGCAGCCATTTCATTAACCAGTTTCTGCCCTTATCGCCATCAAATTCTTTTCTAAGCAATTCGGCATTTTTTTCTTTTTTAATCCAAAGCGCTGGATCAACAAAACCTGCACCGGGACGGGGAGAAGGGGTACACATGGTTACGTGAGGCATAAAAATAATCTCCGCACCCAGCAGTGTGGTAGCCCGTACATTTTCGATTACATTATTATCATAACATATTAAGATACCACACTTCCAGTCTTTAATTTCAAATACAGTGTATTGATTCCCGGCTGTTAGAAAAGAGCTGATGAATGGATGAAGTTTACGATGTTTTGCCTTGAGTCCGGTTCCATCCACGCAGACATATGCCTTAAACATATTGTCCTGATCATCCTTTTCGAAAAGACCCGCAAGAATAGTCATGTTATATTTTTTTGCCATCTCAATAAGAAGGCTTACTGAAGGCCCATCAGGTATAAATTCAGATAATTCCAGCATTTCTTCGCGACTGAGTTTTCTTGCGAAGGAATACCCAGTTACTGAACACTCGTGGAATGCAATAACTTCAGCGCCGGATTCAGCCGCATTTTTGACCATACCTTCGATGATTGAAAGGTTATAGTTTTTATCGCCACTCGCATTTTCAAATTGAGCAGTAGCTATTTTTAGATTTCCCATATTCTTTTAGTACAAATTTATGCTGAAGAATATGCTTAGTATTGGAAGTTTCCGACAATAATAATTTATTTATGCTGAACAAACAGATTCATTGCCAGAGGATCTGATAAGGTTAGATATTTTGATGGGGAAGTTCCCGTTAGTGCTTTAAAACTATTATTCAGGTGTGCCTGATCATAAAATCCAGCTTCGAGTGCAGCCTGAGCCAGTGAGAACGGTTTTTCAGGATTTCTAAGCAGTTTTAAAAAATGATTTATCCGGAGAATTCCGTTTAGTTTTCTTGGGGATATGCCGATGTAATGATCAAATTTCCGTTCAAGTTGCCGCTCACTAATAGATAAATAGTGAAGTAGGTCGACAATTTTTGTATTCCCGCTGCTTTGCTGCATCCAGTTAAGGCTTTTGTTCAGGATACTTTCTGTAGCTGGTAAGGGGGGCGAAATTCTTAAGAAAAAATCTTCTAATAAACCGATGGTTTCAACCAGGTTACGACTTTCCTTAACAGCCTCCTGTATCGGATGGGTAAGGTTTCCAAATAAGTCCCTAAATGAAAAGAAACTGTTTTTTAGCTTTTTGGATGGAATTCCCGTTAATAAACTAAGGGTATAGGGCTGAAGAACAATAATTACCGTACCGCAAACCGGTGGGGGTGGAATATTGACGAAATGCTCCATCAATCCGTAAGCGACAAATTCACCTTTTTCTAATTTTCTATTACCCAACAAAGGCAAAGCCGAATGGGCTAAGGGAATAACTATCCCCGGACTTCCATCAGAGAAAAACCGCATCGGTGAATCCGGCGCAGAGGGATAGTAAACTAAGAAATGCCTGATCAGATGTTCCAGGCCATTTGATGGGGCTATTTGCATACCGTAACAACTAAAAAGGTTATGTGAATAAATTCAGGAAGAAGCCTTTTTATTCTTTTTCTATTTCCGCTTTGACTAAGGACTTTTTCCCCGTAAGCCCGGAGGAAACCTACAATTGTAAATATAAATATTTTAAAGCATTCCGGATTCTTCGGGTGCTTTAAAATTTAGGTTTAAGGTGTAATCCTGATGGTTATTGTTTTTGGAAGGGCATTAACCGTTCCTTTTTTGGCAACAAGGGTTATTGGATAGTCTCCGGAGCTGGCAAATTTTATTATTGGATGTTGTTCTGTTGTTTCTGCAGGTCCATCCGGTCCGAAGGTCCATTTCCAGCCGTCACTGTTAAGGGAGGTATTGACCAACTGGATTTCCTCCCCCACTATATAGGGATAGGGGTGGTAGGCCAGCATAAATCCTGACCGAGGATCATTAGATGCCATAACAGTTACGGTCTGCTGGTAAACTGCCGACCTTTTGTTTCCATTGATCGCTACCAGTTTTAAATTGTAATCTCCCGCATTATTTAAGATGATATTCGAAGGGGTTTTAGTGCTATAAATGGAATTATTGATTTCCCATTCATAAGTAATTGCGTTCTGGGAGTTATTCACCAATAGCAATGTGGCGGGAGCGTATGATTTATTATCCTTAAAGGAGACAGTAAAATGAGCCAGCGGGCTATCGTCGGGTGAAATAATTATTGTTTTCTTTATTAAGGATTTTTTATTTCCACTAAAGGCAGTAAGCAATACCTCATAGCTGCCCGGAAGTCTAAAGACAATCTTTCCAGGTAAGCGGTCGTTCCCGTAGGATCCGTTGCCAAAGTCCCATTTAAATCTGTCAGCATTGAGGGAGGAGTTGCTAAATACCAGCTCTGCTGGAGCAACCTGGAGACCTGTCCAATCAAAATCCGCAACAGGATCAATGTTGTTGATAATGGGATCTTCTATTTGATTAGGGGTCTTGCAGGATTGGAGGATCAACACAGAGCAGAGTGACAGAAGTCTCATCTTGGAAATTGATTTTTTCATGTTTAGGTTTTATTAGAAATTAATAGAGACGCAATAGTCTTGGTCAGACAATTGCCAATTATTAGTTGGTTCGAGGTGATTGTCCTTACTTATATTTAGTGTCGGTTTTTACTCGTGCTGATAACTTTGTTATTTTTTCGGTTTGTTTTCGAAAACAGAGACTCTTCCATATTCATTTGGCTTGAAATTATTTCCTGTAAATCCCCGCCTGATAAGTTCTTTCTCTATCACTTGCATTACAAACCAATGACTGACAATTAATGTGTTATTTTTATCTTTCCTGATTAATTTGTCGACAAAGCCAATTAACCCGTCTTTGAATTTACGTGTGTCATTGTTGGATATAAAAAAATTAACACGAACAATAATTCCCCATATTATAAACGGCAATTTTAATCTGTTGGATAAACGGCCTAATATTTCCAGTTCTTTTAACTCCTTGACCTCTAAAATTTCCCCAGGGTAGATGTGACTTGCAGTTTTCAATGCCCTGATCATTGGACTTGAATAACAGCGCTCCCAATTTATTTGCAATAGGTCAACTTTTTTATATTCAATATTTATGTTGTTATCATACTCATTAAACCAATTTATTACTTCTGATTTTGAAAGCAATGTTTTTTTTGGGAAGGGGTGTTTTACTTTAAAGTGTCTAACTAAACCTATTTTCATTTTGTATTGAATATCGTTTTGCAATAGCTTGTAAACAAATAATTGAGCCTTTTATTAAGGTTTGTTTCCATCGTTTGTATCGCAAATTTATCGTTGCAGGATGTTTAGTGCAATAACATAATGATGTGGTTTATTTCTGTTAATATTTATCTCAGAACAATTGTAAATCACATCTGAATTGTTCTATTTCAATCTCATCCGGTTAAGGGAGGTGTTGATGAACTAAGATTGGTGAAGCAGTGCCAAGTAAAGTATTCACTGGACACTGTATCAATGTTCTCCGCAGAAATTTTTCATTGAGAACAGCGCGCGTTAATTAGTAGCTCTGATAAGTAAATGTGACTTGTAATTCCCTGGTTGTTGAGCCAATGAAACTTCTCTTGACTGGGTATTTTTCCGAATTGTACTCATACTCATAACGCCTGTCACTGTTTGCTGTAGGGTTATTGTAATCAGTGTAACGTACCCGCATGACATTGTTCTTGCTTAGGCCTTGTGCCTGTTGATTTTTGCCAGGGTTACCTTTGTAGGGGTTTAATTCAATATCATAAAGGTACTCAGACAAATTCTGGATAACACCATTCATTGAATAGGTTTTAGTTGCGGTCAGATTTTCACCTAAGTAGGTGAAAATCTCGTAATACATTGAATTGTTCATGTTGGAAAATGTTGTCATCTTTGATAGCAAATTTCCGCTATACTCGAGGGTTCTCGAAAACGAAAGGGAGGGGGTGCCAATTTCGTCATATTCCATGTAATCCATCTTAACCAGACGATCGTTCGCATGAAAATAATTGATTCTTGCAATTCTTCTGGTGTCACTGCTGATGATTGAATATTCAAGTACTTTGCTTGCATAAAAATATTCCTGGATGATGTTAAGTCCAGTTGTCTCATCCTTGCTTACTTCTTTTTTTAGTAAACCATTATCATTGTAACTACTGGTCTCTAGGATGTAGTGGCCATTTGGATTTAATGTACGTGTGGTATGTAGTCTGGTTTTGGTACTGGGCTTAGGGTCAGGAATAGGTTCGTTTGACGATTTCTTGCATCCGAAAAGCAATGCTGCTACCAGCAGCATAAATGTAATTTTTTTCATTCTTATTAGATCTTTATTTTACAAGACCCCTCTAAATAACAAAAGGTTACAAGACGTAGATATATTTATCAACTTGTACAACCGTTGTACTATAGATTAGCTCGCAGTGTCTTTGCAACTGCTTCACTTTTAGAATTTACCTGGAGCTTATCATAAATTTTTTTGATATGTGAACGCACTGTGTCCATAGATATAAAAAGCTTGTCTGCAATGAGTTTGTAGCTATAACCATCTACCAGTAGGTTCAATACTTCTTGCTCCCGGGCAGAAAGATTGAAGGTTTCGGTTTTTGATTTATGATTTTCAGCGAACATGTTAAGAACCTGGGTGGCAATCGAGGAAGTCATCGGGGCACCACCATTAAGTGCATCCTCAATAAACTCAATTAATCTCGCAGGTGGCGTTTTTTTTAAGATATAACCGTTTGCTCCTGATCGAATGGCTTCAAAGACATTCTGATTGTCATCAAATACAGTTAGCATCAGAACTTTACACTGAAAACCTTTGGCGCGCAAAAGCTTTAAACCTTCAATTCCATTCATAAATGGCATGTCGATATCCATTAGAATCAAATCTGGGTTAGTTTGCTTAACCTCTTCCAAAATATTCGTGCAGTCACCATAGGCTCCTAAAAGCTCATAGCCGGGGGTGCCGTTTAGCAAGATGAATAATACTTCCCTTAGCTGGGTATTATCCTCATATAATAATATCCTGATCATAGTTTCTGCAATTTGTTAATATTTTTTTAACCTTACAATCGCATATTTATGTGGTTTATGTAATTACGGGGTTCTAAACCGAAACTTTCAATACAATCCTGGTCCCTTCCCCCGGGGCAGACTGGATATCTATCGAGCCTTTTAGCATATCGCTTCTTTTGCGCATGTTCATGAGCCCGTTCCCTCGTGAATGACTTTTTAAGTCAAACCCCTTTCCATTGTCAAAAATACTTAAGGTAATCTGAACGCCTTCGTAACGAATGCTTATTCCCACCAAGGTTGCCTCTGAGTATTTTGAAATATTATTTAACGCCTCTTTGAATATCAAAAACAGGTTTCGCCGGCTTTCCATGCCAAGTTTTATATGTTTAATATTATCATTGGCCTCAAAAGAATAACGAATGTTTTGTGGCTCGAGAATGCTTGCCGTATATTCTCGCATTCGGGCTGTGATTTTATGCAACTGGTCATTATCAGGCTTGATACTCCACACAATATCATCCATTGACTCCATCATTTGGGTGCTGTTTTTACCTATCCTCTGTAAATATTGTTTTGCCATTGAGTCTTCTTCAAGCCCTTGTCTGGCCACTTCACTCAGGATATTGATTGAGGTTAAAGTTGAGCCTACATCATCATGCAAATCCCGGGCAACTTTTTCCCTCAACCGATGTACTTCTAAAAGCCTTTTCAACCTCGCCTGGTAAAGTGTGTAAATACTAAAAAGGGCAATAAGGATCAGAATTACCACGAACCACCAGCTTTGATAAAATGCAGGAGAAATACTTATGCCAAGACTGGTAATATCAGAAAATTTACCTTCAGTGTTCTGGGAACGAACCATAAAATTGTATTCTCCAGGCTGTAAAGAAGCAAATGTTGCGCTGAGTCCAGTTTCAGATCTTATCCATTTTTCGCTTGCGCCCTCGAGTTTGTAAAAATATTTGAGTTCATTTCCTCCACCATAAGTAAGCGGCGCAAAAGAAATATTGATAAAATTTTCATCATGTTTTAACTTGATCCTTCCTTGCTTTCCGATGGAATCCATCGACAAATAATGATCGAAGAGCTTAAAGTCTGTGATGGTGACTTTTCTCACCGGAGGGGTGATGTTGAGTTTCACCGGGTCAAAAATAACGAAACTGGATTCTCCGCTGAATGCTATTTTACCGTCTGGTAATTTTAAACCTTGATTCATTAAATTTTCCATATTGGAGGTGTTCAGAAATCCTGCTTTTTTATCAAAAATCTGAAACTCGCCTGTGGTAGAATTGTACCTGCAGATACCGCCTATAGTAGCCATCCATAAGTGACCATTACCATCCGGAACAAGAGAAGTGACTACACCCTGAGGAAGTCCGTTTTGAGTATTAAATTGTTTGATTTTATGTGTTGCCAAATTGAAAAAATCAAGGCCAGACGAACAAGCTATGGCTAAGGTTGAGTCTCCCAAAAAGGCTATGTCAGATACCCTGTTTGTGGTCAGTCCACTTCCATCTTTTTTAGAAATAAGATGTGAACGAACTTTGCCAGAAATGACATCTAGCTCGAAAATGCCATTGCCGGCTGTGGCAACCCAGATGCTGCCTAAAGACCTGGACAAAATTCTGGTTATTGAACTTTTAAGATTGGCTACTAAGGTGAAATCACTCTCGTTTCTTCGGATAAGCAATCCGCCATGTGTTCCAAACCACATTTTTCCATAATTATCATTTGCGAGCGTTCTTATAGTTTGTCCTTTAAATGCAGAAGGGGTTAAAAACACAGATGCGTTTTTTTTAAAATCGAACTCAATCAATCGGCCTGCCTGACAGGCAAGGTAAAGTTTACCTGTTGAGATTTCCTGTTCAACTGCCCATACAAAACTGAAAAAATTATCACCTTTTGGGGTGTTTTTATAAATTGCGTTGATAAGGCTTTTCTCAAGAGCGAGATGCAAAGAACTATCGTACCTATAAACACTTATCTTCGATCCCCAGGAGCTTAAAATTAGTCTGCCATCACTAAGCGCGGTAATATCGCTTAATGGTGCAGTTCCAAAATCAGCAGTGGTAACCGCATTTCGGATATGGTCTCCAATGATTGACATGGTGTACAATCCATTGTCGGTAGCGACCCAGAGATTTTTGTCTCTGTCCCGGAAAATTTGAGTAATATTATTCACTTTAATACCGTAATCAAGATTGTCAGGATTGAAAAAAATCTCGAAGGATTTCGTCTTCTCTTCAAAGAGATTAAAGGTATCAATACCAAATCCCCAGATTAGCCCGTTTTGTTCACTAAACCCCGATAGCTCATTATAGTTGGACTTTGGATTGGGCATTGTAGATATTTTTCTTAACCCTGATAATGGAGTTCCAGGATCGAATAATAAAATGGTGTAAGGTTTGTCTAAAGGCCAGGTGTTAATAAAAAAACGGTCATGTGAATCAATCATAAAATGGGTAACATCCTTTACTGATTTCAAGGCACTTAAAGTGCTCATCTTTGTAGGATTATTGTTCGGAGTATAGAAAACCTTTTTTAAAGGGTCAAAATAGCCTATGCCAGCATATCCACTAACCCATATTTTCCCAGATTTGTCACGCTGAATGCCCGTTGGCTTCCAGCCATCCGGATAGTTGAGGATATTTACGTTTTTTTCAAAACAGTTTTTTCTTCGATTGTATGTTAATATCTCTTTACCAAATATGATCAGGTAAGTGTCCTTCCCATCTTTGAAAAGTTTGACGTTATTCTCTTCAAGTTCAGATACTGTAGAATTTATCGCCGATTCACTAAAGATAAATGTGCGTGTATCCAAAAGTCCAATCCGGTGGCCCATTCTAACAATCAGAACTGCGGAATCATCAGCAGGAAATATCTGATCTACGGGAAGGGATGGTATACCTTTGCCACTTCTTGTACTGATCCGCCTGAAGCGATATCCATCATAACGTTGAAGGCCGTTCTGGGTACCTACCCAAATGAAACCATCAGCTGACTGCGAGACGCAATTCACAAAATTAGTGGAAAGTCCATTGGAAATGCGGTTGAATGAAATTTCAAGTGCTTTGGATTGGCTCGTGCTTACTAAAAGCAAAAATAAGTGAAAGACAAGTCTCAAAGTCGAGCGCACCATAAATGACTTAATTAGTTAATTCAAAAGTGCGCTTTTAAAGATTAAACTGCAAACTGTCAAAAGTGCCCGGATAATATTTTTTGTGATTAAAAAGAATGATTTATGCCTTACAAGCCATGGTTTGATAGTTTTTAGTTAACTAAAAATGATGTACCCAAGCGAAAAATCACCCGAACATGTGATTGTCCCTGGAAGAGAAGGCGGATATTTTTGTGTCAAAAAATATAATATGAAGCTAACTATTAATACACTACTCATTGGTATGCTGCTTTTCAGTGCAGCCTGTAAAAAAGACAAGGAGGAACAAGTACCAGACATAACGACACTTGCAAGTTTTTCTTACAGTACCTTTAATATTCTCAAGGATGCAGCAACTGATGTTGAAATTAGGGAAAATTTCGCCTACCTGACATTTACCAAACAAGGAAACCAGACTGGACTGCCTCATATTTCTTTTCAAATAGATGATTTTAAAGGAGTGGGAGAATATAACCTTTCTTCCGGCAAGATAACGGTTTATGCGGATGAAAAGGGGGATGAGTTTTATTGGAAGAATTTCCATAATCAGTTTAATGAAGAGTTCAAGGGTGAGGGTACAATAAAAGTGACTAGATGCGACACCCAGTTTATTGCCGAACTCAGCGGAAAACTTTTTCATGAAGAGGTTCAGGGATCTGAAGTAATCTTTAAAGAGACATCTTTTCAGGCCAAAACCAATCAAAAAATATTCAAATAATAAAGATGTATTTGATTCAAGAAATCATGCATCCGCTAAGTTTTTTGTAGTTCTTTGGATTGCCACGGATACAAAAACACCTATAAGCCATTCATCAGCAGCCATTATAGCTTTAACCTTTTTTAAGACTTCCTTATTTAGCAAAAGGGAAGTCTGCGGGTAAGCATTTAAGCTTAATAGAATCAGCGCAGAAAGCATCATTAATCTTTTATCATTTTTAAATTCTTTCTGGCAAAGAAAATGTTCTCAATGCATTGGTTACAACATTACAAGTCTTTATTTTAAAATGGTTTGGCCTTACGGGTATTAATGAAAATTAATGCCCAAGGCTTGTAACCAATAAACAAAATTGGTTGTCATCTATAGATAAACCAATCAACTTTTTAATCAATAGGATGGCTGGAAAAAGTAATCGTTTCTTAAAACCGGTCAAATACAAACACAAAAAA
>NZ_JBFTNT010000084.1:0-15418 GCF_056397585.1 Pedobacter sp. 05L430
CCGTGATGCTATAACAACATTTCCAGCATCACGGGTACAGGTATTTAATAGAATGATTTCACCAGTTGAGGAATCTTCTACTTGCTTATTAATATGCTGCGCTGTGGTTTCCATAATTAAAGATTTGTAAATCTATTCATATTTTGAAAATCTTTAAGTAAAATATGAAAGGAACGTCATTTCTTTTTTGCTTAAATTATAATTTTAAATCTGTTTTTTGGTATTTAAACACGATATTTGCAAAAAAATTATAAAAGGATATGCCAAATATAGTTCGTCTTATTTTAGGTTTTGTTGTGTTAGGAGCTTCCATTGCCCTTATGTTCTTCAGTTTTTGGGGCTGGGGTATTTTGGGTATTTTTATAAGTATCCTGATTCTTGTTACATATTTTTATAATGAGAATATGTTGCTTGCTCAGTGGTTTTTAAGAAAAGACAATATGGTTAAGGCCGAAGTGTTCCTAAAGAGAATCACTAATTATGAAAAACAACTGATCAGAGTTCAACAAGGTTACTATAACCTTTTGATTGGTCTTATAGAATCAAGAAAGGCTCCAATGCAGTCTGAAAAATATTTTAAGAAAGCACTTTCTTTAGGTTTGCATATGGACCATAATATTGCCCTGGCCAAATTAAGTTTAGCTGGCATATCAATGGCAAAAAGAAATAAAAGGGAAGCACAAATGTACCTTACAGAAGCAAAAAAGGCAGATAAGAATAAACTGCTTGCTGATCAGATTAAACAAATGAAGGATCAGCTTGGAATGATGGATAGACAACAACAGGTTAGATACAGGTAAAGAAAAAGCTTAAAGCCACATGCAAATGTGGCTTTTTATTTTTCGCTTAATCTGTCAAAGTTTTCATTAGGTTCATAATGCTCTGAATTTCTGCTGATGATATCATCTTCAAGATAATCTTTCTTTCTGCTAAAGAACAATTGCTCTGATTGTATTCTTGTGATCAACTGACGGATCAACGTCAAGTCAAATGCTTCTTTACTTAGTTTTATGCAGTATTCTTTTTCTGTTATTTCAAGGCTTGAACTGTTCATAATTTATCAATTTTAATATGCCCTAAAAATAGAAAAGGCCTGCTAAGTTTTTATGTAGCAGGCCTTTAAGTTTATGTTATCTCTATGTTAAGAAAACCAGGCGGTTACGTCTTCTTTTGAAGGCATGGTTAATTCTAGTTTAAGTTTCTTACGCATTCCTCCAAGATCATTAAAAACCTTGTTGGGGTTAGCACCTTTTAACTCTTCAATTGTATTGATTCCCATTTTTCTAATCACCTGAACCCATTCAGCCGGAACGCCAGCATTTACGAAATCTTCATCGGTAGTTACTTTCGCTTTTTTCTCTGGTCTCATTTGAGGGAAGAACAGCACTTCCTGAATTGTTGACTGGTTAGTCATCAACATTACTAATCTGTCTATTCCTATTCCTAGTCCTGAGGTAGGTGGCATTCCATATTCAAGGGCTCTGATAAAATCATCGTCCATAGCCATTGCCTCATCATCACCTCTCGCTGCTAGTTTCAATTGATCCTCAAAACGTTCTCTTTGATCAATCGGATCATTAAGTTCTGAATAAGCATTGGCAATCTCTTTACCCATTACAAACAATTCAAACCTTTCTACCAGACCTTCTTTGCTTCTGTGTTTTTTAGCAAGTGGAGTCATTTCCAAAGGATAGTCGGTTATATAGGTTGGTTGGATCAGGTTTGCTTCAACTTTCTCGCTAAATAATTCGTCGATAAGTTTCCCACGACCCATTGAATCGTCTATCTCAATATTTAGGCTTTTGCAAGTTTCCTTCAATTCCTCTTCAATCATGTTAGAGACATCTATACCAGTATACTTTTGTATAGACTCATACATGGTCAGTTTTTCATATGGGCCTTCAAAGTTAACCTCATGTTCACCAACCTTTACAATCGGAGATCCGTGAATAGTCACCGCAATCTTTTCAAGACATTCTTCAACCATGGCCATCATCCATATATAGTCTTTATAAGCTACATAGATTTCCATAGAAGTAAATTCAGGATTATGCGTGCGGTCCATACCTTCATTTCTGAACATTTTACCGAATTCATATACACCATCAAATCCTGCTACAATAAGCCTTTTTAGATAAAGCTCGTTAGCTATACGAAGGTATAGCGGCATGTCTAACGTATTATGATGTGTGGTAAAAGGACGTGCAGCGGCACCACCATGGATAGGCTGTAATATCGGGGTCTCTACTTCCATCCAGCCCTGATCATCAAAATAACTTCTCATAGTGTTGATCACCTTAGAGCGGTTGATGAAGATCTGTTTAAAACCAGGATTTACAGTTAAATCAACATAGCGTTGTCTGTAGCGTAATTCAGGATCAGTAAACCCATCATATATATTACCTTCTTCATCGCGTTTAACTATGGGTAAAGGTTTTAAGGCTTTAGAAAGGAGTTTAAACTCAGTAACGTGAATAGAAATCTCACCGGTTTGAGTGGTGAAAACATAACCTTTAACACCTATAAAATCTCCAAGATCAAGCAGTTTTTTGAAAACGGTATTGTAAAGCGTCTTGTCTTCATCCGGACAAAGATCATCTCTTTTTAAATAAACTTGTATTCTTCCTGTAGAGTCTTGTATTTCGACAAATGAAGCACTTCCCATAATACGGCGGGTCATTATCCTGCCGGCTATGCTGATGTTCTTATATGCAGTTTTATCCCGCTCGTAGTTTGCTAAAATATCTGCAGCATTTGCATTTATTTCAAATGCTTCGGCAGGGTAGGGATTTATCCCTAATTCACGCAATTGATTTAGTGAATTACGGCGCAATAATTCTAATTCTGATAGTCCTGTACTCATATATCTCTTGTATCCGGCATTAAGCCGTATAGTTTTATTTGTATTGTATTTTTAAAATTATGCAAAAATAGGTATTTGCAACATTTTTTGTCTGTATTAAATGGGAATATTCAGTACCAACAACAATATATATTAATCTGACTCAACAGACTCCGTATACATTTCGTTGATAGTTTCTGCATATTTTTTTTCAAGAACTTTCCTTTTGGCTTTTAAAGTTGGTGTTATTTCGCCCTCCTCAATACTAAAGGGATTACGTTTAACTTTAAAATTCTTAATCCTTTCAAATTTTGCAAGTTCCGCTGAAAACTTTTTAATATCCTGACCTATCCAGTCTATAATTTCTTTTTCCGCTATAAAAAGCTCTGGCTTTTGAAAAAATGACTCAGGAAGTTTAAATGTTTCCTGAAGGTTCTCTTTATTTGGGATAATGATTGCTGTCAGGTATTCCCTTTTATCGCCAATTAAAAATAATTGATCTATTTTAAGACTTTTAAGATAGATGTTTTCTACCGGAGTAGGATAAACATTCTTCCCATAAGCATTTACAATCATGTTTTTTAACCTGTCCGTGATTTGTAGATTACCTCGGTAAAATCTGCCGATATCACCTGTGTGAAACCAATTGTGTTTGTCAATAGCTTCGGCGGTTTCAGCTGGTTTATTGAAGTAACCCTGCATAACACAGTGACCACGAACTATTATTTCTCCTTCTGCACACTCAAAATTGGGGTCAAAAGATTCATGTGTTTGAATGTTGATCATTTCCTTGGTTTCTACATCCTGTATGCCGATTTCAATACCAGGAATTACGCGTCCAACTGTGCCATAAACCTGCCTGTGATATTCTGTAACAGACATAACCGGCGAGGTTTCTGTCAGTCCAAATCCTTCAAGTATTTTGATATCAAGATTTCCAAAAAATTCGCCCACGTTTTTAGGTAATGCAGCCCCGCCCGAGATCATAAATTTTAATCTGCCCCCTGTTTTCTCCTTTATTTTACTGAAAACAAGTTTCTCGGCTATTGAACGCTTTGTTGAGAGAAAGATGCCGGGTGATCTGCCTGCTTCTTTTTCCTGACGATAGTTCTTGCCTGTTTCCAGGGCCCAAAGAAAGATTTTAGATTTTAATCCACCTCCAGCAGTACCACTTTTTATAGCTTTGTCATGAATCCTTTCTAATAGTCTGGGAACACAATTCATTACAGTGGGCCTTATCTCACCCATATTTTTTGCCAATAACTCTAAACTTTGGGCGAAGGCAATTTTACAGCCCTGTGCACAACAAACATGATAGGTCGCAGTACGCTCAAAAACATGTGATAAAGGTAGAAATGATAAGAATGTTTCAGTCTCATCAATAACAGGAATCTGTTGTAAACAAACCTTAACGTTTTCAACGAAATTACTATGAGAAAGCATTACACCCTTAGGAGTACCGGTAGTGCCAGAAGTATAAATCAATGCCGAAATATCTGAAGGGGTAAGTGCATCCCTAAGAACTTTTATTTCTGCTAATTTGTCCGTAGTGAGATTGCTTTTAGTATTAAGAACTTCCTCAAAACTTATAATTTCTACATTCAGGTCTTCTGGTACGGTCACTTTTGTGTATTCTGAAAAAGCGGGTATGATATATTTTAACTGCCGGCAGTTGCCTGCAATTTTCAGTATTTTCTTGTATAAGAAGGTATTCCCAATTAAGATAGCTTTGATACCTGAATCATTAATGATATACTCTACCTCATGCTCGGATAGGGTAGGATATATAGATGTATTAATGGCTCCGATTTGTTGTATTCCCTGGTCATAGTAAACATACTCAGGAGAGTTCTCTATCATTAGACCCATTCTGTCACCTTTTTTTATCCCTTTGTTTAAAAAGAATGTTGAAACCGCATCCGCATTATCGAGCGTCTCTTTGAAAGATATTTCCTCCCACTCCGTAGTCTTTTTATCTATAAGGAAGGTCTCTTCTGGTTTATGAATGTTTTCAACTACATTTCGCAGTAAACTGGGAACTGTAGCCGACTCGTTGAATGATACCATATTATATGATTGGTTAGCTTGTTATAGCATAATAAAAAAGGGCGCTAAAAGCGCCCTCTACAAATATAGTGAAATGTATGTTAAACAGAAAAACTCTCTCCACAACCGCAGGAACGGCTGGCATTTGGGTTGTTGAAATTAAAGCCTTTTCCATTTAAACCATCAGAAAAATCAAGTTCAGTGCCTGCCAGGTATAAAAAAGATTTCATATCCAGAGCTATTTTAATTCCTCTGTCTTCAAAAAACTGATCTCCCTTTTGTTCTTCGTTATCAAAATCTAGGTTATAGGATAAACCTGAACAGCCACCACCTTTAACTGAAACGCGTAAGAAATAGCTGCTATCCATATGCGCATCTTGCATAAGGTGATCAATTTTGCTCTTTGCTTTATCTGTTATCGTGATCATGTCTTAATAGTATTAATTCTAATAATGGTATTCAAAATGTATACCAAATTACACTCATTTTAGTTAAACATTGTAGCTTATATGGCTACATCTGTAATATTTACCTAGTGATGAGATTTAGCCAATTCAAATGGCGCCATACCGTTTTTAACACGATAATCGTTAATTGCTGATTTAATAGCATCCTCTGCCAATACTGAACAGTGAATTTTTACCGGAGGTAAAGCCAGTTCTTCCACAATATCCATATTGTCAATAGTTAATGCTTCATCAACTGTTTTTCCTTTTAACCATTCGGTTGCAAGTGAAGACGATGCAATTGCAGACCCACATCCAAATGTTTTGAATTTAGCATCTGTAATTACGTTGTTTTCATCAACCTCAATTTGCAAACGCATTACGTCGCCGCACTCAGGTGCACCAACTAGGCCTGTGCCAACTGATTTACTATCTTTATCTAAAGTACCAACATTTCTAGGGTTGGTATAATGTTCCATTACTTTTTCTGAATATGCCATTTTATTTTACTTTAAATCTCTGTTAATAGAGATGATTTATATTTTTATTAATTAAGGGGCTATTATTAATGTTCAGCCCACTCAATTTTACTTAAGTCTATACCTTCTTTGAACATTTCCCAAAGTGGAGAAAGGTCTCTAAGGTGATTAACTGCTTTTTTAGTGTTTTCGATTGCGTAATCAATTTCTTCTTCAGTTGTAAAACGACCTAAACCGAAACGGATAGAAGAGTGTGCAAGATCATCAGATAGTCCAAGGCTCTTTAAAACGTATGAAGGTTCTAAAGAAGCTGAAGTACATGCTGAACCTGATGATACAGCAAGATCTTTCATTGCCATCATTAAGCCTTCCCCTTCAACATATTTAAATGAAATATTTGCAACATGCGGTAAACGGTGGTTTACATTTCCATTTACATAGCTTTCTTCGAGTTGAGTAAGCGCAGTTTCAAGTTTATCTCTTAAACCAGACAAGCGTTTTGCTTCACTATCCATCTCTAAACGGCAAAGTTCACAAGCTTTACCTAAGCCAACAATACCAGGTACGTTTAATGTTCCAGAACGCATACCGCGTTCGTGACCACCACCGTCCATTTGTGCTGTTACCTTAACTCTTGGGTTTTTGCGACGTACATAAAGCACACCTACACCTTTAGGACCGTACATTTTATGGGCAGAAAATGCCATTAAATCAATACCATCTGCGTTTACATCAACTGGGATTTTACCAACCGCCTGTGTAGCATCTGTCATGAATAAAGCACCGTGTTTATGAGCAATTGCCGATATTTCTTTGATTGGTTGAACAACACCTATCTCATTGTTTCCATACATAATGGTTACAAGAATAGTTTGATCGGTCATTGCTGCTTCAAGTTCCTGAAGATCGATAAGACCGTCTTCTTTAACTTTAAGATAAGTAACTCTTGCACCTGCTTTTTCCAGATGTTTACAAGTATCTAAAACAGCTTTGTGTTCTGTTGTTGCAGTAATGATATGATTACCTTTATCCTGATACATCTCGAAAACACCTTTTATACCCAGATTGTCTGCTTCTGTAGCACCCGAAGTAAAAATGATTTCTTTTTCTGTACAGCCAATTAATTTGGCTACTTGTTCACGAGAGTAATCAACAGCTTCTTCAGCAACCCATCCAAAGGCGTGATTACGGCTGGCAGCGTTACCAAACTTGTTTGTAAAATAAGGTAGCATTGCTTCTAAAACCCTAGGATCTAGAGGGGTAGTGGCATTATTATCTAAGTAAATAGGAAGTTCCATCGTTTTTGTTTATTCTTATTAATAGACAAAGATACGAAAAAAGATTACCAACAATTATAATTAATACCTATGACGGTATAGTTAAAACTTGCATTTTTACATTTGTTTAACGTATTAATTCATTTATGAAGAAGATTGAGCATATTGGCATCGCAGTAAAAGATCTTGATTTTTCCTGTGGTTTGTACGAAAGGCTATTGGGAACTTCTTGTTATAAGAAGGAAGAAGTAGCCTCCGAAAGTGTGAATACAGCCTTCTTTAAAACAGGAGAAAGTAAGATTGAGTTGCTTGCGGCTACTTCTGAAAATAGCCCAATTGCCAGATTTCTTGACAAGAAGGGAGAGGGGATACATCATATTGCATTTGAAGTAGATAACATTGTGTTGGAGATGGAAAGATTAAAATTAGAAGGCTTTGTATTGCTTAACGAGCAACCAAAGCCAGGAGCTGATAATAAACTGGTATGTTTTGTACATCCAAAGGGTATCAATGGGGTTTTGGTTGAATTATGTCAGGAAGTGAAATGATGGATGAGTTAACTTCCCTAAGTAATATTATTAATAAGGATTTTGATATTGATAACCTGGCCACTGAAGCTTTAATGCGAGAACGGCTGATTGAGGCATTTGCATACTTGTTGGATAATGATATCTCTAAAATGATGAATATTTTATATAGGACTGATGTTGATGAAGTTAAACTAAAGGCCTTATTGATTAGTAACTCTGAATTGCCCTCAGCAGAAGTGATTGCTGACGCTTATATTGCGAGACAAAAGCAGAAAATCGAAACCCGTAAAAAGTATAGTAGATAATTTTTCCACACTTATTTGTTTCTAAAAAATAAAATCACGATATTTGCATCCTTAAAAATAAGCGACACATAAGTATATAACAATATGAAAAAAGATCTGCATCCATCAAACTATAGATTTGTAGTATTTAAAGATATGTCTAACGAGTACTCTTTTTTAACAAAATCTTGTGTAGATACTAAAGAGACTGTTCAATGGGAAGATGGTAATGAATATCCTCTATATAAATTGGAGATTTCTCATACTTCTCACCCTTTTTATACTGGTAAGATGAAATTGGTTGATACTGCTGGTCGTATCGATAAATTCAAAACTCGTTACGCTAAGAAGTAATTATACCAAAATAAAAAATTATTTTAAAGTCCCGGTGCTGTTGCTTCGGGACTTTTTTTATTTTTGTCGCTTATGATAATCAATTTATTTGATGATAGTGCGTGGAAGTCTCTGCGACCGCTATCTTTCACACGGCCAGTTGCAGATCTCCGTATCGGGATTTTAACTATTGCCCAAAAATGGGAAAAGTACTTAAATGCCGAATCTGGATTTTTAACAATAGCTTACCTTGCAGTAAAATATCCTTTATTATCTGGTGCCGAATTATTTATCAATGGATCTATATGTCCGGATGAAGGCTTGTTAAATGCGATATCTAATCTGAAACATGGCGAGTGCTTAAAGAAACAAGATGTTGTCATTGCATATAAAATTAATACTGCCGATTTTGATACTCATACCCTGGATAAACTGCAAACTATAGCTTATTCTGATAATTTCATCAGGATTGCTGTTCCAGAGGATATTTTTAAGTACAATGATACTGAACTAAGAAAAGATTTTGCATTACTTACCAAAGGGAGGACTTCCGCAAAATTAAGTTCAACCAATACATTTATTGGCGATAATATTTTTGTAGAAGAGGGCGCCGAAGCGGAATGTTCATCCTTCAATAGTTYAAACGGACCTATTTATCTTGGAAAAAATGCCCAGGTGTGGGAAGGTTGCCATATAAGAGGTTCTTTTGCCTTATGTAATGATTCTCAAATTAAGATGGGCGCAAAAATTTATGGGCAAACCACTATTGGACCTTATAGCAGGGTAGGCGGAGAAATTAATAATGCTGTCATTTGGGGTTACTCATCAAAAGGCCATGAAGGATATTTAGGGAACGCAGTTATGGGGCAATGGTGTAATATTGGTGCCGACAGTAACAACTCTAACCTTAAAAATAACTATGCAGAGGTGAGGTTATGGGATTATGAAAAAGAAAGCTTTCGTGAAACAGGATTACAGTTTTGTGGTTTAATTATGGCCGACCATGCTAAATGCGGTATCAATACCATGTTTAATACAGGTACTGTGGCTGGTGTAAGCGCTAATATTTTTGGCCCAGGTTTTCCCAGGAATTTTATACCAGATTTTGCATGGGGCGGAGCTCAGGGGTTTGATGTATACAGCTTAAACAAAATGTTTGAAACCGCCACTAAGGTTTACGAGCGCAGGAATTTAGAATTTAACAAAATAGAACAAGACATTTTAACTCAGGTTTTTGAAGATACAAAGACCTATAGACATTTTTAATTAAAGATTATGAGAAAAAAAATAGTAGCCGGAAATTGGAAAATGAATTTGGATTATGCTGAAGGCATATCCTTGTTTTCAGAAATTGTTAATATGGTTAAAGATGAAAAAAAAGGTGACCAGTTAGCTGTTATCTGTGCTCCATATATTCATTTAAACAGCTTAGCCAAGCTTGGTGGCGACGTGGTAGGTATCGGTGCAGAAAACTGTCATGAAAAAGAAAGCGGTGCCTATACTGGCGAAATTTCAGCTAAAATGATAAAATCTGTAGGCTGTGGGTATGTAATCGTTGGCCATTCGGAGAGACGCCAGTATTTTGGCGAAAGTGACCAATTGTTAGCGCAAAAAACAGTCGCTGTATTACAAAATGATTTAACTCCTATTTTCTGTATTGGTGAAACGCTTGAAGAGAGAAATAACGGAAGCTATTTTGAAGTTTTAAAATCTCAATTAGAGAATGGAATCTTTGGCTTAAGTGCTGCTGATTTCTCTAAAGTTGTGATCGCATATGAGCCTGTATGGGCTATTGGAACTGGCTTAACTGCATCGTCTGATCAGGCTCAGGAAGTTCATGCTTTTATCCGTAAAGAAATTGCTGCTAAATATGATCAGGCAACTGCTGATAATACCAGCATACTTTATGGAGGTAGCTGTAATCCAAAAAATGCGGCAGAATTGTTTGCTCAAAATGATATTGATGGTGGTTTAATTGGTGGTGCTTCTTTAAAATCAAGAGATTTTGTAGACATCGTTAAAACTTTCAATTCTTAATGCAATATATACAGGTTACTTTCAGCTTCACTGAGGTTCAGGAATATCAAAAAGATTTATTGATTGACGAACTTGCAAACATAGGTTATAATACTTTTGAGGATACATCTGATGGGTTCGATGCTTTTGTAGGGCTTGACCATTATAATGAGCAGGCTTTAAAAGAAGTTATGGCTCAGTTCGAAGGTGAACTTAAGTATACCTATACATTAGCAGAGATCGCAGCAGAAAACTGGAATGAAGAATGGGAAAAGAATTTTGAACCATTAATTATTGATGATCAGTGTTATGTCAGGGCTACTTTTCATCAGCCACAACCTCAGTATAAATACGAGATAGTGATTGATCCGAAAATGGCTTTTGGTACTGGTCATCATCAAACTACAACCATGATGATGCAATATATCTTATCTACCGATGTTGAAGATCAGATCATATTGGACATGGGATGTGGAACTGGAATATTAGCCATTTTAGCTTCTAAAAGAGGAGCTAAAATGCTAACTGCAATAGATAACGATGATGTTTGCTATGAAAGTACACTGGAAAACTCAGCCCTAAATAACATCACAAATATTACAGCACTGTGTGGTGGGAAAGAAGTGATTCCTAACACCTCATTTGATGTTATTCTTGCAAACATAAACAGGAATATCCTTCTTGATCAGATTTCAAGATATGATGAAATACTAAAAGAAGGCGGAAGCATTTTCTTCAGCGGATTTTACGAATCTCCCGATCTTGAAATGATAACCGAAACTTGCAAAGAGTTTGGTATCAATTATGTTAGTCATAAAAAGATTGGTGAATGGGTAGCTGCCCACTTTAAAAAATAAAACAAATGCGTATACATTTTATCGCCATAGGTGGCAGTGCTATGCACAATCTTGCCATTGCTTTACATAAAAAAGGCTATCAGGTTACCGGCTCTGATGATGTCATCTTTGAACCTTCAAGCAGCAGGTTGGAAAAGCATGGGATTCTACCTAAATCTATGGGTTGGAGCGAAGATAATATTACAGAAGACCTGGACGCAGTTATTCTGGGTATGCATGCGCTTGTGGATAATCCTGAGTTATTAAAAGCGCAGAAATTAGGCTTAAAGATATATTCTTATCCGGAGTATATTTATGAGCAAACAAAAGATAAACTTCGTGCGGTAATCGGTGGAAGTCATGGTAAAACAACAATTACCTCCATGATATTACATGTTCTGAACCATTACAAAAGGGATTTTGACTATCTGGTTGGAGCACAATTGGCAGGATTTGATACCATGGTCAAGGTCACAGATTCAGCTCCTCTGATTGTTATTGAGGGAGACGAGTATTTGGCCTCACCAATTGATCGCCGGCCAAAGTTTCATCTATATAAAGCAAATATTGCGGTGATTAGCGGAATTGCGTGGGATCATATTAATGTATTTCCTACTTATCAGGATTATACCAGACAGTTTGAACTTTTTATAGATACAATTCAACCTGATGGGAAACTAATTTTCTGTAATAAAGACAATGACCTTAACACTATAGTCGAAAATTCAAATGCTCCGATTGAAAAGATTGGGTATGGAATTCCAGATCATGAAGTAAAAGATGGTWTAACTTATCTGCTGCCTGACGAAACTGCATTAAAAGTATTTGGAGATCATAATTTAATGAATCTTAATGCGGCAAAATTAGTATGCAAGCAATTGGGTATCTCTGAGGACGAGTTTAACAAGGCAATAGCTTCCTTTACTGGTGCGGCAAAGAGATTAGAACTTTTAAATAGCTCGAATGAAACAAATGTATATAAAGACTTTGCTCATTCGCCGTCAAAGTTAAAAGCAACGATCGAAGCGGTGAAAACTCAGTTTGCTACACGAAAATTAATTGCCTGTATAGAGTTGCATACGTTTAGCAGTTTGAATAAAAATTTTCTTGCTCAATATGCAAACACTATGTGTAATGCAGATGTTGCAATTGTTTACATTGATGAAAAAACATTTGTGCATAAGAAAATGCAACCATTTACAAAAGAAGAGGTACAAATGGCGTTTAACGACGATAAACTGCAGTTTTTTAATGACTTTACTTTATTGGAAAGTTACTTGCGAAGCATAAATTTTTACCGTACTAACTTGTTATTAATGAGTTCTGGAAATTTTGGTGGACTAGATCTTACGAAATTGGCACGTGAGTTGAATACAGTATCCTAAAAAGAACAAACAACAAATAGTACACCTAAATTTTAAACATGAATATCATTGGTAAAAACATTAGACAGCTACGCCAAAAAAATGGCTGGAGTCAAGGTGAAGTAGCAAAGCGTCTAAATATTTCCATCCCTGCATTTTCAAAAATCGAAACTGGTATCACTGATATAAACATATCGAGATTAGCGCAAATAGCGAATCTGTTCGAGGTTTCTACTATGGATATTATTTCAAAAGAGGGTGAAAATCCTCAATCGCTTAATTTTGAAGAAATCAACAGCTTAAAAGATAAACTTTCTCAAAGAGAAGAAGAAATCATTAAGCTGCAAAAAAAGGTTATTGACCTTTACGAAGAAATTCGCGAGAAATAAATCCCTAAAAGAAAATTTTACGCATGGTCAGGTGTCGCTTTCCAAAAGTGGCACCTGTTGCTTGGTGAATTGATAGCATCTTATCATTAAAATCACCTACCCACGACAATTCCAGTTCATCATACTGATTAAGTGGTAAAACATATTCCTTTAGTTTTATAAAAAGTGCAGACTCTAACCCGTGTTTTTGATAGGACTTTTTTGTACCCATTACAATAGCCCGCATTCTGTTTACACCTAGCCAGCGCTTATAAACAAACTTTAACTTTTCAATTATTCCAAGCTTACCATTAAAGCCTTTAATCATCTGGTTGGCATCTGGTATAATAACTACAAAAGAAGCAGGCTCTCCGTTCACGTAGGCAAACCAAATTAGTTTTTCATCCATTATAGCTTCCATCATTTTGAAGCTTTCCTGTAGTGTCTCCTTTTTTATTGGCACAAAGTTTTCGAAGTCTTCCCAGCCGTCATTATAGATCTCCATAAGATCCTGAACATATTTTTCTGCATTCTTTTTAGAGAAATGTTCAAATGTATATCCGGGTTTGTTTGCAACCCAATTAGCAATTTTTGTGAAACGCTCTGGAAATGGATTTCTTACCGCAAGGTGATTGGTTATTTGCTCGTATTCAGTAGTGAATCCGTATTCCTTAAAGAAGTCATGATAGTAGGGGTGGTTATAATTCATGCCAAAAGAAGGTGGAGTAAAACCCTCAACCAGTAATCCCCAGAATGAATCGTTTTCACCAAAGTTTATTGGGCCATCCATAGCCTTCATGCCATTTTCCTCGAGCCACAATTTGGCTGTGTCAAATAGTTTAAAAGCTGCGGTTTGATCATTTATGCATTCAAAGAAACCCATGCCCCCGGTGGGTTGATCGTATTGAAAAGCTTTTTTCTCATTTATAAATGCAGCCACTCTTCCTATTGTTTGGCCTTTATTATCTTTTAACAACCATCTTTGGCACTTCCCGTGTTTAAAGAAAGGATTCTTATCAGGGTTAAATATTGTATTTATATCCTGGTCTAGCGGACAAATCCAGTTTTTATCATTTTGATAAATAAAACGGGCAACTTCCAAAAAATCTTTACTGGTTTGTTTATCAGATACAGGTACAATTGTCATGCTTGATGATTGGGATAAAATAAAAAGCATCCCAATGGGATGCTCATAAACTATTATATTTTTAGTTACTAGTAGTCGTCATCGTCGTCGTCCGAACCAAAACTATCAAAAGTATCCAGATCATCTAATGGCATATCAAAATCGTCATCATCATCGTCATACTTTTTCTTCGTAGTAATTTCGTCTTGCGAATCTTCCATCTCAGCTTCTGGATCCACTAATGGACTTTTCTTAATTGGTTTCTTTGGAGTTTTCATTACAAAAAATATAATTCCCTAAGGTTTTTATTTATGAGTTAAATTTACAGAAAATCTTTTTAAATCAAAAGAACGATGTTTTTTAAAGTTTTTCTGTATCTCAAAAGTAAGATAAATAGAAATTCCACAACGAATTTTTTTTAAAAAAAATTAAGGCAAAAAAAAATGGTAAAGCTATGAACTTTACCATTTTTTAACACACAAATGAAACCTGAATTGAGATATAGTTTTAGGTTAGGTAAAATATCTTTGATCAATTCTATAAGAACGCTTTTTACAAACTCTGTTTGTTTTAATATCTATAACAAGTTTAATGCAAATTTTAAGATGATTAATTTTTAATTAGTAAGTGGTATGAAAAATTGAGTAAACGGTATTTTACTACTTTAAGGGAATGGCAATTGACACGAATGTGCCCGAATTACCATTTTGTTTTATCTCCATTTGTATAGGATTTACTTCAACCCTATTTAAAAGATTAATACGTTCCCGTGTTAAATCCATGCCTTTACTTACGTGATGTCCCTTTTTATCTCTCAAAGAATTGTCTATACCTATACCATCATCAATAATTTGGATCAACAAATGTTCAGTCCCTATTAAATCTATATGTATGTCAATTTTACCACCCTCTTCCTTAGGCATTATTCCATGCCATATGGCATTTTCTATATATGGTTGAAGCAGCATAGAAGGGATTAAGGTTTCTTCTTTATCTATTGCCTTATTTAGCGTAATGGTATAATTCAATTTGCCTCCAAATCGCTTCTTTTCTAAACTGAGGTAAAGCTCCAGGTATTCAATTTCTTCTTCAAGCGTTATATAGCTTTTTGTACAAATTTCCAGATTCTTCCTGATCAGTCTGGCAAAACCAGTTAATATTTTGTTTGCCGAGGTGGTATCTTTTGTGTTTATATAATGTTGTATTGAGTTCATTACATTAAAAACAAAGTGCGGGTTCATCATTGCCTGTAAAGCCCGTTGCTCCAACATCAAAATTTTATTCTTTAACAATAGCTGCTCTTGTTCTTTGTTTTTTCGTCTTTTAGTTACAAAAACCGCTACTTTATAAAATATAAAGCCTGCAAGTAAGAATGTGATTATAAGAAACCACGGCGTTTGCCAAAAATGACTTCTTAGAACGAAGTTGATCTTGGTTGGACTGCTCCAATCACTATTATTGGTTTTGGCAC
>NZ_JBFTNT010000085.1:0-15382 GCF_056397585.1 Pedobacter sp. 05L430
GTTCTTTTAAGTGAAAAACCAGACAGTAAAATCACAGCCCAGCGATCTCCATGAGATTGCATTAATGTCCAATATTCTGCAAGATTATGCAACTATTATATCAATTACTTTTACGGGTCTCTGTAGAGAAAAACAAGCGGGAACTGGTAACCTAACATGGAAATGAAGTGAATATTCCCTCCAATTATCAGCTATTTAAGCAACTTCAGCAATTACCTTAAAATGAACATCAAAAAATGATTAGTTCCATTAATATGAAATTGACAATAAATGAAATGGTAGAGGCCTTGATTTACCAAATCTCGKGTATGCAAAATTATGCACAGATGGAGGCTTTGATACTGAATATTCCCAGGGCAGCAGCAGTACATGGTCTGCCTGTATCTGAATGCTTCAGCAAATTGGAAATCAGGATAGAGAAACTCTCCCCAATGGACTTGACAAGTACTCGACGGAGCTGTTTTCCCATTTTATGCTAACTTTGTAAGCATTATGTATTTGAATAATTTTTTCCTGCTAGAAAGATGATTATAGTTTTCAGGAAAAAATCGAAATCGGCCTTTTTTATGGAGAGCAAAATATAATCAATATATCCAGAAGAGATCTTGTGGGTTAGCAGGGATTGCCAAAGAAAACCTAATCAGGCTGTTGAAAGAATTTAAATCCTAGGGAATCATCAGCACTCAGGGTCGGAAAATCTGGATACAGGAGATTGAAAAACTCCTGAGATGCTCTAATAGGAAATAAGATGCTAAAAAGGTTATTAAGGCTATAAACGTTAATGAATTTCAAAAGAAATGCTGAGACATACAGGACAAAAGCGAAGTTTTAGACATAACCTCAGGCTTGCAGTATTGCTATGCATCAATGCAGGATTTATAAATGGTGCCGGCTTTCTTGCGTTCAATGTGTTAACAACAAATGTCACTGGGCATGCAGCATTATTTGCTGTTAATCTTGTGGAAACACATTTTAGACAGGCCGGGATTGTTGCCCTCTGGTTATTTTTATTTATAACAGGGGCATTTACATCCGGCATATGCATAGAAACTGTCGGAAAGGAAAAGCCATCGGCGTACTCACTCCCAATAGTCATCATTATACTGATATTAGCAACTGTTACCATCTCGGGGCATACTTATAATGGCTCAATGCACCAAAAAGAATATTTTGCCGGAAGTTTATTATTTGCTATGGGTATGCAGAACGCCCTGGTCTCGGTGATTTCGGGGTCAGTGGTCAGAACCACCCATCTCACCGGAATGTTCACAGATCTGGGAACAGACCTCGCAACGGCTGTAAGCCAGCGATTGAAACTAGCAATAAGATTAAAGCGGCGTATCTTCCTAAGAACAGTTATCATTACCGCTTTTCTCTTTGGCGGAATCATAGGCACCTTTTTATTCATGCGGCATCAATTTAATGCTTTTCTATTGCCTATTACACTCTTAACAATTAGCTTGTTTTATGACTATTTCCGATTTCATGTCATACGTATAATGCGCCGTTACAAATAAAAAACCACGGGATAAACAAATTAAAAGCATCATAAGTAAAATAAACACAGTTTTTTCCGGACAACATCATAAATAGAAATGATATTGGTCACGTTTCCCAAAACTAACAACAGGTATTTTTATCGCATAACTCGTGAGCAAGATTGTTACCAGAATGTAATGAGCGAATCGTATATGAATAAAAACAAATTAAAGAAAAGATGGAAATGGCTCAGCGTACTTGGTCCCGGGTTAACCACTGGTGCAGCGGATGACGACCCATCTGGCATTGCTACATATGCGCAGACAGGGGCGCAATTTGGTTACGGTCAGCTCTGGACAGCATTGTATATGCTGCCATTCATGACCGCTGTGCAGGAATCATGTGCCCGTATCGGACTGGTTACGGGTAAGGGAATAGCAGCTGTTGTCAGACAGCACTACAGCCGCCCGGTGCTTTATTTTATGGTGGGCCTGGTGGTGGTAGCCAATACCATTAACATCGGGGCGGATATCGGTGCAATGGCAGCCGCAGCACAACTGCTTATCCCCTTACCATTTGTCGTGCTCACCTTCACCTTTACAGGAACCATTCTACTACTTGAAATCTATACCAGTTACCATGTCTATTCCAGGATATTAAAATGGCTTGCGCTCACCCTGCTGGCCTACCCTGTTACCGTTTTTATCATTGATCAGCCATGGCAGACGGTACTCTGGGCCACAGTAATTCCACACTTTGAATTCAACTTTTCATTCCTGTTCATCATTACCGGCGTATTTGGTACAACAATTACCCCCTATATGTTCTTTTGGGAGGCTTCACAGGAAGTTGAGGAAGTGCATGAAAATGGAAGAATAAGAAATGAAAAACACAAAATAAGCTGGAACCTGATTCATGCGATGCGAAAGGACAATACCATAGGAATGATCATTTCTGAATTTACGACCTGGTGCATACTGCTGGTGGCTGCAACAGTTTTACACAACAGTGGTGTGAGAGACATTAAAAACGCCGCTGATGCTGCCAGGGCATTAGAACCACTGGTTGACTCCTTTCCAAATGCCGGTTATTTATCTAAATTAATATTTTCAGTGGGGATCATTGGCCTGGGATTATTGGCAGTTCCGGTGTTATCAGGTTCAGCTGCCTACGCAGTATCAGAAGCATTCAACTGGAAGGCCAGCCTGAATCTAAAAGTAAACAAGGCCCCCGGATTCTATGGCATTATCATCATCTCTACCCTGATCGGATTAACCATGAACTTCATCGGCATTGATCCTGTAAAAGCGCTTATTTACACTGCAGTTATAAACGGGATTGCAGCCGTTCCCCTGCTTTTTTTAATTATAAAAATTGCCGCCAGTGATGCAATCATGGGGGAATATAAAAGTGGCAGGTTGTCTAAAATCCTTTTATGGATGACCTTTATCATCATGGGAGCTGCGGCACTGGGGTTGATCATACTGATTTAAGCAAGTGATTACTGACAACATTAACAAAGAGCAAAAATATCATGTTTAATATCATCCTGCTTGATGACCATGATCACCTCCCGGGTGTTCCTTTTCCCTGAAATTTGCTTAACAGAATTGTCTTTGCTTATCAATATACCGATTATGAAAACATTATTATTGCTGACTGATTTTTCCGCTACGGCCAACCATGCGGTAGCATTTGGATATGACTTTGCAAAAATGCTGGAAGCTGAAGTGATCCTTTGCAATGTGGTTAACGTACCTGCCGAAATCCCTCAGTACGAATCTATACTACTTCCTATCGAACAATACAGCCGGATTGAAGAAGAAAGCATTGAGGGGCTCAAAAGATTAAAAAAGCAACTGGAGCACCAGGATCATAGTAAAGGATTTCATCCTCCTGTCAGTTACTTGTGTCAAACAGGTGTGCTTACCGAAGAGATTGACGATGTGATCTCGAAAAGACAGATAGACCTGATCATCATGGGAACCCATGCCAGCAGCGGCCTGAGGCACTTGTTGCTAGGCAATCACACCAGATACATGGTGGATGCTGGCTCAGTACCGCTGTTATTGGTATCACCCGAAGAAAATGTAGGTAAGATCAAATGGATCGCCTTTGCCACCGATTTAAATATTGCGGAAATTCCTGCACTTAACCGACTGGCAGAATTTGCGGCGAGTTTGCAGGCGGAAATCATTCTGATGAATGTTCGTAACGAAAGCCCATGTCTGGAAAAAGATCTTAAAAAGGACCAGTTCCGCACTGCACTTGTAAAAGAATGTCATTATCCCAAGATCTCCTTCCAATCGGTGGTCGACCATTCGATTGTAAAAGGTTTAGAAAAGCTTTGCAGGAAAAATGGCAAAAACGGACTGCTGAGTATTGTGCACCGGGACCGCAATTTCATTAATGAAATTCTAACCGGTAGTCAAACGCAAAAGTTAGCTAAAAAATTGGTTTTACCTTTAATGGTGCTGCCTTCAAAAATCAAATGAATCACAAACTATACCGCCATGAATTACCGTCAAATCACTGATCTGGTTGGAACCGATGAAAATCTTTTTACTTACCAGTGCCAAGCCGTTACTAAGCAAACCCTAAATCTTCCCGGGCCAGATTATATAGATCGGATTCTTCTCGCCTCGGCAAGGAGCAATCAGACACTACGAAGTCTTGAAACCATTTATAATTCAGGGAGGCTTTCCGGCACAGGGTACCTGTCCATATTACCGGTAGATCAGGGTATAGAGCACAGTGCTGGCGCCTCATTCAGTGCAAACCGGATGTATTTTGATCCGGAAAACATTGTCAGGCTGGCCATTGAAGGTGGCTGCAATGCAGTGGCAACTACCGTGGGTAACCTTGCCATTATAGGAAGGAAATACGCCCACAAAATCCCGATGATCGCAAAGATCAATCACAACGAATTGCTGAGCTGTCCCAATAAGCATGACCAGATCATGTATGCCTCCGTAAAAAACGCATGGAATACCGGGGCTGTTGGCATCGGAGCCACCATCTATTTTGGATCCAAAGAGTTTTCCCGGCAGCTTATCGCAGTGTCCAATGCTTTTGAGCAGGCTCATGAACTGGGTATGGCAACCATATTATGGTGTTACTTGCGAAACGAGAACTTCGTGGAGGATGAGGTGGATTACCATACTTCGGCTGATCTGACCGGACAGGCCAACTATCTTGGGGTCAGCCTGCAGGCTGATCTGATCAAACAGAAGCTGCCTGAAAACAACGGGGGCTATGAAGCCCTTAACCGTTATGGTAAGACTTTCGGTAAATATACCAAAGAAATGTACAGCCAGCTGTGTACAGCCCACCCAATTGATCTTTGCCGCTATCAGGTTTTGAATTGTTACTCAGGACGAATCGGATTGATCAACTCTGGAGGCCCCTCAAATGGCAAAGACGATTTCAAAGACGCACTTCGAACCGCAGTGATCAACAAGCGGGCAGGCGGAACCGGGGTTATTGCTGGCAGAAAAGCCTTTCAAAGACCATTCCCGGAAGGTGTTGAACTGCTGAATGCCATACAGGATGTCTACCTGGAAAAACAGATTGATATCGCCTGAGGAATTGCAAAAAACGACCCCAGTTAATTCCAATAAGATATCGGCAAATACTCCTTGAGCGATGCGTAAATCTTTAATTTTTGGAATCATGGGCAGCTGTAACCACAAAATGGTCACAGCTAAATAGCAATACATCTTCATTCGGGGTCATAACTTTCACCGGAATACTCAGTTCGGTCTGGATTTTAACCCTCAAGGCTTCCTGAGCACAAGGCTCCCCATGAACCAGCATAATCTGTGCAGGTGCTTTTTTGAATTTTCTGATCCAGGCCATCAGTTCGGATTGATCTGCGTGCGCGGATAATCCCTCCAGCTCCTGCACCCTGGCCTTAACAGGATAATACTTTCCATGAATTTTAACTTCATGCGTATGGTTCAACAAAGCACGCCCGCGTGTTCCTTCGGCCTGAAAACCAATGATCAGAATGGTATTTCTGTTGTCTTCAAGGTAATGTTCCAGATATTGCAGGACTCTTCCACCGGTTAACATGCCACTGGCAGCAATCACTATTTTACTGCTTTTATCCTTAATGAAGCCTACAGTATTGCTGTAATCCTGATTGATGGTGATGTGGTTGTTCATCTGTTGAAATTCTGCTCTGCCAATCTTCATGTAATCCTCTGCATAAGTTAATGAAATACCTGTGGCAGCTGCAGCCATCGGGCTATCCATGATTATGGGCAGGTTTAAAGGAATTTTTCCCTGTTTCTTTAAACTATTCAACAGGTAGATCAGTTCCTGTGCCCGGCCGACTGCAAAACTTGGGATCAGCACATTGCCTTTGCGGGCAATGGTATCGTTGATTATTGCCGCGAGCTCCTGGCAAGGGTCATTCGTTCCGTGAAGCCGGTCTCCGTATGTGGATTCCATAACAATATAGTCTGCCTCGGTAAAATAATCCGGTGGATTGAGGATCGCGCTTTGCGGGCGTCCGATATCACCCGAAAAGATGATTTTCTTTCCAAAGCAGTTCAATTCGACCGAACAGGCACCCAGAATATGACCGCAGGTTTTAAACTGAAAATGGATGTGGTCGCTTAAACGGACAAAAATATTGGGATCCCGAACCGTAAAAAATCTGAATGATGCTTTTGCATCTTCAACCGTATAAAGCGGTTTGGCCGGATGATGTTTTGTATAATGGTGCTTATTGGCATTTTCTGCATCCTCCTGCTGTATTTTGGCACTATCAAGGAGAATGAGCTGTGTCAGCTCGCTGGTAGGCGCTGTCATATAAATTTCTCCCTTAAAGCCCTGTCTTACCAGCAGTGGGATATATCCGCAATGATCAAGGTGCGCGTGGGTCAGAATGATCAGATCAATTTCCCAGGCTTCGATACCCAAGGCAGTCCAGTTTTGTTCACGTAATGATTTGACACCCTGGAACAGTCCGCAATCTACAAGTATTGTCAGCTCTGGAGTTTTCAGTAAATGTTTTGAGCCGGTGACTGTCTGGGCAGCCCCAAGCGATTGAAGGATTATTTCATTCATGACCATATCAATTAGACAAGGTAAAGATGGGTTGATTTTTTTTCAACACCCATGACTGCGGGCACCTGATCGGATGATTTAAATCACGATTTAATGTGCGTCAACTCATGGGATATAAAATTCCGGAACCTGAAATTTACATTCATTAAACCCAATCATACCATGCAGCCAATAGCCATTCAAAGCAGTTCAGCATTCAGCGGGCAACTGACTAAAGAAATTTCTTCACTACGGAAATTTGCCCGGCAGTTTACTTCAGACCACCAAACCATCAACGATCTGGTTCAGGATACTTTGATTAAAGCCCTGCGATATTATCAGCAATTTCAGAACGGGACCAGTCTGAAGGCATGGCTATTTGTAATCATGAGAAATACCTATCGTAACAACTACAAAAAAAACCTCCTGAAACAGGCAACATTCAATTTTATTGAAGAGATCAGCGCATCTGCTCTCCATCGGGCGTCCTCCCAAAATATGGGTGAGAGTAGATTCATCCAGCAGGACATTAGTCAGGCGATGAAAAAACTTTCGCAAAAACTCTATCTTCCAATTAAGCTCTTCAGCCTTGGCTACAAGTATTGTGAAATTGCCAGTCAGACAGGAGTTCCGATAGGAACCGTAAAAACAAGAATTCATCTGGGACGGATCCAGCTAAAGCAATTACTAAGCGATTACAATTATGCCTGATAATAAGATCATCACCCTGACCTTCTCTCCTGCCATTGATAAGAGCGCATCGGTAGCCACATTGATTCCGGAAAAGAAATTGAGCTGTTCTACTCCCGTTTATGAGCCAGGGGGAGGTGGAATAAATGTTGCCAGAGCAATCAAAAGACTTGGCGGAAATGCAACAGCCATCTATTTGGCAGGCGGTTATCCCGGGAGATTTTTCACCCAGATGCTGTGCAAGGAAAACATAACAACCGTTCCTATCCAAACGATCAGCCTGACGAGGGAAAATCTGGTGATCAAAGAAGAAAGCACCCAAAAGCAATACCGTTTTGGGATGCCCGGAGCCATGGTCAGCGCTGCCGAATGCAATCGTTGCCTGAAAGCAATTGAGCAATCAGCAGACTTCCAGTACCTGATTGTCAGTGGAAGCCTCCCTGCCGGCGTTCCGGCAACCATCTTCGGCAAACTCGCTGAAATCACCAGGGCAAAAAAAGCAAAACTTATTGTCGACACTTCCGGTCAGGCACTCAGGTATGCACTGCAGGCCGGTGTTTTTCTGATCAAGCCAAATCTGAAGGAACTGGCCTCATTGGTAAACGAAGAAACACTTAGTATAACGCAGGTGGAACAGGCATCTAAAACACTTATCGGCAAATATAAATGTGAAGTGATCATTACCTCCCTTGGCCCCGATGGCGCAATGCTGGTCACCGGTGATACCAAAGTTAGAATTTTTCCTCCGCAAGTTAAGGTGCAAAGCACCGTTGGTGCTGGTGACAGTATGCTGGCGGGAGTCATCATGGGACTTTATAAACAGAAAAACATGGTTGAATCCGCGCAATACGGTGTCGCCTGCGGGACGGCTGCTACATTAAACCCTGGAACTGAACTATGTCATTTGACAGACGTAGAACGTCTATATTGCATGATCAGGGATGCCGGCTGCAAGGCTGGCGTGTCTTAAATATGTTGAACCGGCACTTGCAAATCAGCTAGAAATCCTCGTCTGTCAGCCGGACTCAGCCGATCGGCAAATGAACATGCAGAACCCACCTACCTGGGCATCATGAAGGTGAAGGACTGAGCTGCGGGGAAAATACTCCATTTATATTGGCTATCCCGGCGATGAGTGCATCGGCATTAAACGAAATGCTGTCAATACCATGTCTGACCAGCAAACGCGCAAAAGACGCAGAATCACTGGGCGCCTGACCACAAATTCCTACTTTCCTGCCGCATATTTTACCCTGGTTAATCATCTGGGCAATTAGCAACTGAACTGCAGCATTTTGTTCATCGAACAGGTCAGCTACCAGAGCAGAATCCCTATCAATCCCTAAAGTCAATTGGGTTAAATCATTTGACCCAATGGAGAAACCATCAAATATTGCAGCAAATTCCTCGGCCATCAGCACATTGGCCGGTATCTCTGCCATTACAAAGACTTCAAGACCATGGTCTCCTTGTATCAGGCCAAATTCTTTCATCAGGTCGATCACTTTCCTCCCTTCTTCCACAGTACGGCAAAAAGGAATCATTAATTTCACATTGGTAAAACCCATTTCATTTCGTACCATCCGCATGGCTTCACATTCCAGTTGAAATCCTTCACGGTAACGCCCATGGTAATACCTGGAAGCACCGCGGAAGCCAATCATCGGATTCTCTTCAACCGGTTCAAAGTCCTGGCCGGCAATAAGACCTGCGTACTCATTGGACTTAAAGTCACTCATCCTCACAATGACTTCCTTCGGAAAAAAAGCAGCGGCAATTGTGGCCACTCCTTTGGAAAGCTTATCCACAAAAAATGCTTTTTTATCAGGGTGCTGCAGCGTAATCAGTTCCATATCTGCCCTATCCTTTTCATTGCTTATCTTTTCAGGATGCACAAGGGCCATCGGATGAATCTTTATCAGATTGCTGATGATAAACTCCATTCTAAGCAAACCCACACCATCATTGGGGTAAAAAGACAGCTCGAACGCCCGTTCCGGATCTGCGACAATCAACTGTACCTTTGGTGTTTGCGGAATTCGGATATCCTCAAGGTCAGTTACAGATTCGGTCCATTCTGCTTTACCCTGATAAACAAATCCTGTCTTGCCATCAGCACAATTCAGGGTAATAATCTCCCCGTCAGTAATCGTAGTAGTGGCATTTGTAGCGCCCACTATTGCAGCTGCTCCCAACTCCCTAGCAATAATTGCCGCATGACTGGTCCTTCCGCCCCTGTTGGTTACCATTCCTGCTACTTTCTTCAGGATCGGATCCCAGTCAGGACTAGTGGTATCTGTCACTAAAATATCTCCCGGATTAAGTTTTGCCGCCTGCAGGGGAGAACTCAGAATTCTCGCCGGGCCGGACACAATACGGCTACCAATTGCCTCTCCGGTGCACACAAGGATCCCCTTTTGAGCTAAATGGTAAGAGGTCAGCTGCAGTCTCTTTTTCTGTGAATGTACGGTCTCCGGGCGTGCCTGAATGATGTAAAGTTGCTGGCCGAAACCATCTTTTGCCCATTCAAAATCCATAGCCTTCTGATAATGTCTTTCAATAATGATGGCCCATTTCGCTAACTTTTCGATTTCCTGATCCTCCAGGACAAACTTATTTTGCAGCTCCAGGGGAGTCAGCTTATTGATCGTTGCATTTACTTCATCCTCCTGATCCGCGTAAACCATCATCTGGTTCTTACTGCCCATGTTTTTTTGAATAATTGCCTTAAAACCCTGCTCAAGGGTAGGTTTAAAAACCAGGAACTCATCAGGTGTAACTGTTCCCTGAACGATATTTTCACCCAGACCCCAAACGCCTGCAATATGTACCACCTCTTTAAATCCGGATTCCGGCTCCAAAGTGAAACCAACACCTGAACACCCAATATCTGAGCGGATCATCTCCTGTATCCCAACAGAAAGAAATACTTTATGATGATCAAAGCCTTTATCCTCCCTGTATTTTATTGCCCTGTCGGTGTATAAAGATGCAAAACATTGCTTGACCGCATATAACAGGGCATAGCTTCCGCGAACGTTTAAATAGGACTCATGAAGACCTGCAAAGCTCGCCTCAGGTAAGTCTTCTGCCGTCGCGCTGCTGCGCACGGCAACCTCCTGTACACCATCATCAAACATCGCATCGTAAGCTCCGATTATCGACATTCCAAGGTCATTGGTCATTCTGCCGGACATCAACAGGTTCCTGGCCTGCTTTCCAATTTCTGCCAGGTTGGTATACCCCTGTCTGTCCAGTTCTTTCATCAGCGCAGCAAGTGGGAGTTCAAAACCATTGCAGCTGACAAAATATTTATAGGCAGCAGCAGTAACGGCAAACCCCTTAGGTATTAATATACCTTTTGGTGTTAAATGACTGAACATTTCTCCCAGAGAGGCGTTCTTTCCGCCAACCTCGGCAATATCATTAATGCCGATCTCACTAAATTTTTTGATGTAGTTCATCATGATAGAATTTAATTATGAATTTACTCACCGGTAGTTTTCCGGTAAACACTTAATAAGATATCTCTAAGGGCTAGGTGAAGGGAGAATACATGCTGATCAAAAAGCAATAATGTGCTCATGTGGCTATTATTTAATGTATGAAAGGTTAAGCATTACAATTCAAATAATTCATCATCTTTAACGACTTCTTCCACAAGCGCGAAAAGTACTCTTTTGGTATGGCGGAATTTATGGGTCAACTCGGTTATCAGCCGTCCCAGCCGGATGTGCATTGCTTCCAGGTCCTGAGGGTTTTCCAGGATCGTATCCTCTGAGATCAATTCTATCTGACTGAGGTGTTCACTAAGCAGTCTATCCAGTTCATAACGGTTATTTTCTATTTCCCCGAGTTCAGTTTCTAACGCACTGAGTTGTTGAGTAAATCGGGCTCCAGACAAGCGTACGAAATAGGCAGCCAGTAAACGGCGGAAGAAAACACCTTCAACCTTAAAAAACTCAAGGTCTTGAGCCCAGCTGTTAGCTGAAGAATGATAATTATTCAAGCGTGTAGCTAGTTTTACCGCGGTCTGCATAATTGAATGATTTGGTTATCAAATTTAAGCAGCTGAGACTGGAGCAAGTATGACGGTCGTCAGCTGATGCATTGATGCTGATCACAGATGAACTCAGTGGTAAGCCCCCCTGTTAATTACTGTTTCTGTGAAAATACCAACAGTGGAATTTTAGTATGTCTGGAAAACTTCTGTGTATGGCTCCCCCTGAAGATTCGTTGAAGCAAGCTATGGCGGCGATGACATAGGGCGATCATATCCATATGCTCCTGTTCGGCAAGCCATTCCAGTCCATTGTCAATGTCTATGTTCCAGACATATTCAAACTTAATATGAGGATAATTTATAGTCAAGGCCGCACGATCCAGGAAGGCATCTATCTTATTTTGCAGTTTACCATCGGGAGTCACCTCCTTATCGGTAATATGAACAATGGTGATCTGCGCTTCAAATGCCTGTGCAAGTTCTGCGATAAATTGCAGTGAAACGATATCCTGTTCTCCGAAATCCGTCGCGAAAGCGATTTTGCGAAGCTTTTTAAAACTCGCCTCAAAAGGCACAAATAACACGGGGCTTTCCGCCTTTTCAATCATCTCCTTACTATTGCTCCCCAGCAGGAACTGGGTAAGCCCACCCGCACCAGCTATCCCCATCACCACCAGGTCTATTTTTCTGTGCTTAACCAGGGATGAGACCACTTCACAAACCGTTCCTGCACTTGCCTCATAGCTCAAGTCAGGGCAATGCTCCTCTTCAGGGGAGCAGGACAAATCGGTCAGCATTTTAACCATTTCATCCAGATCGCCGGTAACTTCCCTTTTTAAATCGGCATAGTCCATTAAAGGCCATGCGACCTGCGCGGCCATAGGTGCGTCCGCAGGTACTTTAATCGCATTGCAAAGCAATACATCTGCTTTGAGGCCTTTGGCAAGTTCCAGGCCGTAGCGCGCAGCGTTTTCGGCCGGAACCGAGAAATCTGTTGGAATTAAGATCTTTTTCATATTACAAAAAATAAATAGATACAGGATAGAAAACTGCTATAGCGGTTTGTTTCCGCAATCAGGGGGAAATACCATTAAGGGGATAGAGATTCTCTTTTTGAGTCTTTGGGTATAGCTGCCCCTGAACAGTTTATGAAGCACGTTGTGTTGACGATGGACCATGGCCAGCACCTGCATCTGGCCATATTCGGCCAGCCAGTCTAAACCATTGTCCACCTCCGAATCCAGCACGTGCTGATAATAAATCTTATGATAATTGACTTTGTTGGTCACCTCATTTAAGAATACATTTATTTTATTCCGCTGCTCAATACCCTCATCAGGAACTTTCTCGCTGATATGGACAATCAGAATTTCAGCATTAAACATCCGTGCAAAGCCGGCTAACGTGTGGATGATGCCGATATCGGTTTTACTCAGGTCTGTTGCAAAGGCAATCTTACGGATGCCCAAAAATCTGGCCTCATCGGGAATCAGCAGAAGAGGCGTTTTAGTGGCCTCAACCATCGCCCTGCTGCTGCTTCCTATTAGAAATTTCCCTATTCCTCCTGCCCCGGACATGCCCATGACCGTTAGACTTATTTCACGGTCGGCTGCAAAATTTGTTACCGCATCTGCCACGCTGCCTATGCCCACGGCATATTCAATCAAAGGGTGGAAGCTGTCGGGAGCTGTTTCCTGCTCATCTCTTTCCTTTAGTTTTTTGACATAACGTTTCAACTCCTGCTCAACTTCATACTCCAGACTCTCAAATGTGATTAACGGGGCTGAAACATGTGCTGCCAAGGGAACTTCCAGGGGAACCATGACCACGTTACACAATTTGACATTGGCTTTCATCTGTTTTGCAAGATGCATTGCATAATTGGCCGCATTTTTAGCTGAGCTGGAAAAATCAGTTGGGATTAAGATCTTTTTCATGGGATTACAATTTTGTGTTCAAATACCCGATTACGCTTCAAAGATGCTAAGTAACAGCAATTTAAATAGTGACAATCATCATCTTTAAGCATGATTATCGGCACTGGAGGAGGCCTGCTAGCTATGCTCAAAAAGCCATTGAAAAGGATGTGGTTTCTGTCTGGGTTTTAACCCATATTGTTTGATGCTTTTTTCCCGAATTAAATCAACAGCTTCCTCAATACTGTCGGTAACCAGAAACAGTTCTGTGTCTCCCCTTGTCACGGTTCCCTCCTTTTGCAAACGCAATATATAAGCGATCAGTTCCTGGTGAAATTCTTTGCCAAAGATGATGATCGGGAAATTACTGATCTTACGGGTCTGGATCAGGGTCAGCGCTTCAAAGAATTCATCCAGAGTGCCAAAGCCTCCCGGCATAACCACAAAAGCAAAGGAATATTTCACCAGCAAAACCTTCCTGATAAAAAAATGATTGATGTAAACCCATTTATCCAGATATTGATTTGGTTTCTGCTCGGAAGGAAGTTCGATATTGCAGCCCACTGAACGGCCGTTAACATCTTTGGCTCCTCTGTTTGCTGCCTCCATCAAACCCGGGCCGCCACCTGTAAGGATCGTAAAACCAAGTGACGCAAATGCTGCCCCAGCCTTTCTGGTCAGCTCATAATAAGGATGTCCTTCTTTGAAACGGGCAGATCCAAATACGGTAATACAGGGCCCCAGAAAATGAAGCTTCCTGAATCCGCGAATAAACTCCCTCATGGTTTTTAAGGTGAAGATAAACTCTTTCCACCTGGATTGCGGTCCGTCAAGAAAGACGATCTCGGATTTGCTCATGTCAGCTGTATTTTAATATTTACCGGTTGTCAATGATTCCTGGAGCAAGGAAGATTCAATAGAGATTTCTGGCCAGACTCCTGAGCTGCAGGGATAACAGTATTCTGAATATTCCCGACAATAAGAACGCGAAAGCGGTCCAAACGACAATGTTGATGGCGCCAAAAAGAGGATCTGCAATAATCAATACCGACAAAACGACAATCAGGATACCTGTCAGCAAAAGCCAGGCCCAGTCCAGTACTCCATAGGCACGAAGTTCAATAGAACTGCTTATGGCCATAAATCCCCTAAGGAGCATCCATAAGCCAATGATTACCGGCATGATCACCATGGTCAGTAACGGAAGATTTAAAAGATAGCCTCCAAGGAAAATGTCAATCAGCCCCCCACTCAAAGTCCAGCCCCAGCCATGAAGCCTTTTGTGGTTACTTACCGAAAAGGTCACTTCAAAAATCCCGGCAAAAATCATCCCGAAGGCAAACAACAGGCTTAGGGAAAGATAAGACGAGACTGGGGCGGCAAGCATCCAGATTCCCAGTCCTATAAATAATACTCCGGAACAAAACATCAGCCACCAGTATTGTGCAGCGTCATTATTGAGATAGGTAGTTTTCATGATATTTTATATTAAGATGAGGCTTATTTCCAGCTCAAAGTTTCATAATCCATAAAAAAAAATACATGACAAAGATCACCGGAACCGCTGATGGTGATCACCGGCTGATCCAGAAAATCAAGTTAGGTTTGAACTGCATACCACATAATTACAGATGATGAAAAAGATTCTTGTGACAACAGATTTCTCCACAAACTCAAAGGGGGCATTGCGTTTTGCCATGCAACTTGCCATGCAAAGTGACTGCCAGATCACATTTTTCCATTCCTACCTGGTCCCAAGACCAAGCAGATGGAGTGAGAGGGTTTTCAATTCCTTTGAAAACAGCGAATTTGCGAAAATCAACAAGAAACTGCGCAGGTTTATAGCCGGTGTATATAAATCGCTTAGGCTATCCTTCACAGAACCTTTGCATTGCGTTGCAAAACAGGGAGCAAATCCTGACCACAATATCATGACCTTCGCGAAGGAAAACAGTTTCGATTACATTTGCATCAGCAGGAATGGAAATGGCAAAACCAGTCGATTGCTTGGATCCAATACAGCCACCCTGATCAAAAAATCTGAAGTTCCAGTCATCGCTGTTCCTCCATTCTACAAAAGAACCGAAATCCTCAGTATCTGCTACRCATCAGATTTGTTTGATCTTGACGATGAGCTAAAGAAAGTAACAAGCTTCAGCACCTCGATCGATGCAAAAGTGACCCTGTTGCACCTTAAAACCCCACTGGATTACCTTGCCGACACCCGGACCTTCAACAC
>NZ_JBFTNT010000086.1:0-15299 GCF_056397585.1 Pedobacter sp. 05L430
ATCTTAGCATATTACTCCATATATTTTCATGGATGCTATTTGCTTTCGTGCTTCTTTTTCACCAGCCTTTATCATGGAATATCACATTACCTCCTCAATTCTGGGTTAAGCAGGGCTGTATCCTGGTGATGTTGATCGCTGTATTTTATGTGAACAGCAAAATCCTTGTCCCTCAGCTCCTGCTAAAAAACAAAACACTCACCTTTGTATTGGTTATTCTGGCCATAGCCATTTTAGCCGGCCCCTTCGTAAAGATCATAGATAACGCATTGAATTTACCTGAGTTGATGTCAAAGGCGTTTCGTGAATTAGGAATACCCCGGCCGCCAAAAAGATCAGATAGAATTGATGTTTTCCAGATCATGATGACCTTATTTATGGTAGGTATCAGTACCAGCGTTACCCTGATTCAGAAATGGCAGGCCGATAAACAAAGCAGAGAGGCCCTCGAGAAAGAAAAGATCGGTTCAGAACTGTCCTTTCTAAAAGCACAGATCAATCCTCATTTCTTTTTTAACACCTTAAACAACATTTATGCGTTAACGCACGTGGATGTCGATAAATCCAGAAAAGCGCTACACAAGTTGTCGCGCATGATGCGCTACCTGCTTTACGAAACGCAGTCGGGCATMACCCCACTCAGCAAAGAAGTTTCTTTTATTGTCGATTACATTGAACTCATGAAACTGCGTTTAAACGATACGACTACTGTGGTTTTTGAGGAGCCGACACTTAAGTCCGACCCTCAGATTGCTCCCATGCTGTTCCTTCCCTATATCGAAAATGCCTTTAAATATGGAGTCAGTACAACTGAGCCCTCTACCATATCCATATCCCTCGAATTGCAGGATAAAGAACTAACAATGGTCGTAAAAAACTCCATTTTTAAAAACAATTCGATAACAGCTGATGAATATGGTGGAATTGGCTTAAGCAACACCAAAAGAAGGCTCGAATTGTTATATCCCGGTAAGCATACCTTTAGTGCACATGTCACAGAAGATACCAAAGCATTTATTGTTAACTTAAACCTAACCCTCGATGATACTGAATTGCATAGCAGTTGACGATGAGCCACTGGCGCTTGGTTTGATCTGTAGTTTTATTGAGCAAACGCCTTTCCTAAAATTGGTGGGTAGCTTTTCGAGTGGCATAAAAGCTTTAGAAGCTTTGCACGATCAGCACATAGACCTTATTTTCCTGGACATACAAATGCCCGATCTAACCGGGATCCAACTGGCCAGAACACTGGAAAATAAACCTGGAAACGCAAAACCAAGGGTAATCTTTACCACTGCCTTTAACAATTATGCGATAGAAGGATATAAAGTGGATGCGCTCGATTATCTTTTAAAACCTTATGATTATGAGGAGTTCTTAAAAGCAGCTCACAAGGCCAAAACCTATACCGAGATGTTAACTGCCAAACAACCGACCGCCGATAATGAAGAATACATTTTTTTAAAAGTCGAGTATCAGCTGGTTAGGGTGGCCATAAAAGATATCGTTTACATCGAGGGGTTAAAAGATTATGCAAAGATCCATCTGGCGGGCGAGACCAAACCCCTGTTATCCCTGATTACGCTGAAATCGCTTGAGGATAAACTCCCCACCCGCCTTTTTATGAGGGTACACCGCTCATTTATCATCTCGCTCGATAAAATTGACGCAGTCACCAAAAACACTGTACAGATCGGGGGCATCAATATCACCATCGGAGAACAGTATAAAGAGGCGATGAAGCAATTCCTCAGCAACTGGCTGTGAACTGCCATCCAGGAGCACCACCAATGGGCTGGGCTTCGGAGCGCTTAGGCGCTCCCGGTGGCAACGCTTTATCCTGTTCTTGCATTGCGCAGAATTCAGTCCTGCGAGCCTAACGATATGTTTTTACCCGCTCTTGGTGGTTTCTACGTGGAAAGACGATCCTGCTATAGTGATTTTAATTGGCTGATCGCATATAAAGGAAGATTGCTCAGCCATTCCTCCCGCCTGAAATCAGACATAGAGGTTCGTATGGCAAGTTCTGGACCGTACTTATCTACGTAATTCCGCAAGCTTTTGGCCCTTAGATTTTCTTCCGCTTTTACTTCTATTGGGATAATGTGATGGCCATATTGTACAAGAAAATCGATTTCCGCGGTGGCATTTTCTGCAGACCAATAGTAAACGTTTATTTCTTTTGTTGTTTTCAATTGCTGGAGTACATATTGCTCTGTCAAGGCTCCCTTAAACTCTTCAAATATTGCATTCTCCTCCAGGAGGGTTTTTACATCAATGTCACCCATTGCTGCTAGCAGGCCAACATCGAGCAAAAATAATTTGAAAGCGCTCTGATCTTCATAAGCTTTCAATGGGATCGCAGGTTTACTTGCGCGGGATACTTTATGGATAAGCCCGCAGTCAATCAGCCATGACATAGCCAGTTCATATTCTTTGGCACGGGAGCCATGTTTGATTAATCCGTAGATAAACTTTTTGTTCTCTTTTGCCAATTGAGAAGGAACTGAATTCCATAGCATTCTGATTCTTGGCACAATTTCATGAGGTGCGTGTTTGGAAAAATCCTGCTCATAAGCCTCCAAAATACGTTTTTGTATTGCTCTTACTTCTGTGAAATTTTCCTCTTGTGTAAAAGCAACAACAGCTTCAGGCATGCCGCCCACATAATAATACTGCCTCAGCAGGTCGATATATCTATTTTTATACACCTTAATCAGGCTCCAGTCCTGGCTATTTAACACTTCCACCAGCGCTTGCTGGCCTTTGGCATTAAGAAACTCTATATAGTTCAGCGGATAAAGGTGTAAAAACTCAACTTTTCCAACAGGAAAGGAGGTTTGTCTATTCAAGGCAGCCCCAAGTAATGAACCAGCTGAAATGATATGATATTCCTGCGCATTTTCATAAAAGTATTTCAGTGAGGTCAGCGCTCCAGGCGCCTCCTGTATTTCATCGAATACAATCAGTGTGTTTTCTGGCTGTATCAATATCCCAGTTTCTATTTGTAATGCGGTGATGATTCTGTTGATGTTAAAATCTTCCTCAAAAGACTCCTTTAAGCAGTTTGTTACTTTCGAAATTAACATAAGCAGTTTGTGCATATTCCTGTTTACCAAATGCCTTCATCAACCATGTTTTACCGACCTGCCTTGCTCCACGGATAATCATCGGTTTGCGGTTCTTTTTAGTTTTCCAGGTTAGTAAATCTTCAAATTCATTCCGATACATATTTCCTCCCATTTTTTAAAGCAAGTATACACATATACGTACATGTTATTGATGATCATTACATTTTTTCGAATGAACTTATGATAAACTCAACATTTTACCTAACGAACAAAGGTAATTCACAGCGATTTCTTGAGACAATGTATGCTCAGGAATTTCGCCATTTTTTCAGCAAATGCAAAAACTTAGGTCTGAGGATTCTGTCCAAAAGCTACATAAGACTCGAAGACCAGGAACAGAAACAACATATGGAATAATAAAATGTAGTTTTATAAACCGATCTTATTCTTTGTCTTGATCTCTTTACTAAGCCTGTTAACCTCTTCTATCAGCAAAGGAATCGCCGGATAAACCATATTATGTCCATACCCCTGCAATTCATGCAGAACGGTAGTCTTATTCYCTGCTAATTTCATCATCCTTGCCAGATAGGCATYTTCCTCATACCGGCCCAGCATCTCCATTTCTCTGTCGCCGGTAAGCAATAACATCGGCGGCGCTGTTGGACGAACGTGATACAGCGGGGCATATTCATCAATTATAGGCTGAACATCTTTTATCTTGCGCTCCTGTCTTACGGTAAAGTGGGTAATGGCCTGTCCACTAAAAGGAATCAATCCTGCTATAGCGTCGGCATCTATGTTGTACGCGGCAAGGTATTTTTTATCTAAGGTCAGCATCATCCCAAGGTAAGCTCCAGCCGAATGGCCCGAAACAAAAATCAGTTTATTATTTCCTCCATATTTCGCAATGTTATTAAAGGTCCATGCTACAGATGCTGTTGCATCTTCAATAATATCTTTTACAAGTGCTTTAGGTGAAAGTCTGTACCCTACTGCAATTACAATAAAGCCCTTTTCAAGCAATTCTCTTGGCATTTCTTTGTTGCCTCCGGTCAGGCCACCGCCATGAAACCAGACGATTGTTGAGCTATTGGTTTTATTTTTAGGGTAGTACACATCCAGCTTACACCTTTCCTCAAGATAGGCATCTCCTTTGGTTGATGCCGGGTAATAGCTGATGTCCTTCTTTGTTTCATACGTCGGCTCCTGAGCAAAACCATGGGTGTACCACAACACACCGAACAGCAATAAAATTATTTTTCTCATAATAAGTGTGAGTTAATAATTTTTAATGGTAATCCATAAAAACTTTTGTATCAAATTTGATCGATTTGCTAAAACGCTTTATTTTGTCTTAATTTAGGTTTGCATATAAATGAAGAGGGCACCCTATTCAGATACTGACCAAATGAAACACTTCAAACTTTTTCTCCTCCTTATTCTTACCGTTGCCCTTTCGGGCTATAAAAACCCTGACAAAAAACTCCCTGCCGATTATGTTAACCCCTTTATTGGTGCAAGTACCAGCGCCGATGCTGCCGGCACCTATCATGGTTTAGGTAAAACCTTCCCGGGAGCCACCACTCCATACGGAATGGTTCAGGTAAGCCCCAATACCATTACCGGAGGCGATAACGGTTCGGGCTACAGTAACGAGCATACCTCCATTGAGGGCTTTGCATTTACTCAAATGAGTGGCATAGGCTGGTACGGGGATCTGGGAAATTTCCTGGTGATGCCCACCATCGGAAAACTGCAAACCAACGCAGGCAAACCAGACGACACCAAATCCGGCTACCGTTCCAGTTATGACAAGCAGTCTGAGCAAGCCTCTGCAGGCTATTACTCAGTGATGCTTACAGAAAACCACATCAAAGCAGAAGCAACCGCAGCCAAACGGAGTGGAATGCTACGCTTTACTTTTCCCGCGAGCAAACAATCCCGCATACAAATTGACCTGGCCCGAAGGGTTGGGGGAACCTCTACCCTTCAATACATCAAAGTCGTCAATAAAAATACCATCCAGGGATGGATGAAATGCACTCCTGATGGCGGCGGATGGGGGAATGGTGACGGAAAGGCCGATTATACCGTTTATTTTTACGCAGAGTTCAGTAAGCCTTTAATACAGTATGGCATATGGTCGGCCGATATTCCCGGCGACTGGAAAAGAAAGCTGGAAGACGTTACCAGCGATAAATACCAACAAAAGGTAGCAGAGGCTGCTGTCTTAAACAACATAAATGAAAAAGAAGGAAAGCACCTAGGCTTTTTCACTGAGTTTGAGACCAGCGAAAACGAACAGGTCACCATGAAAAGCGGTATCTCCTTCGTAAGTATGGATGGTGCAAAGATGAACCTCAACACCGATATCCAGGGCTGGGATTTTGACAAAGTAAAAGCCAATGCCAGGAACCTATGGAACCAATCGCTCTCAAAAATAAAAGTCGAAGGCGGCACAGAAGAAGAAAAGACAGTGTTCTACACCGCCCTGTATCACACGCAGATCGATCCACGCACATTTCAGGATGCAGATGGGCAATATTACGGCGGCGATCATAAGGCACATAAAGCAGACGGCTTTACCAAAAGAACCATCTTCAGCGGATGGGATGTATTCAGAAGCCAAATGCCCTTACAAACTGTAATTAACCCCACTGTGGTAACCGATATGGTCAATTCATTGGTTACCCTGGCCGATGAGAAACAGGAAAACTACCTGGAGCGCTGGGAATTTCTCAATGCTTACAGTGGCTGTATGATTGGTAACCCTGCTGTATCGGTAATTGCCGATGCTTACGCCAAAGGCTTAAGAAATTTCAATGTTGCAAAAGCATATGAGCTTTCGGTAAACAGTGTAGAGAAATATGGCAACGGGGAACTGGGATACGCCTTTGAACCTTTCGGCATCTCAAACACCCTCGAATATGCCTATTTTGAATGGTGTGTTTCTAAAATGGCCGAAGCTCTAAAAAAGCCCGGCGATCAGCAAAAGTATTTTAAGCGGTCGCAATCTTACAAAAACATATTTGATCCCGAAAAAGAATGGTTCAGGCCTAAAGATAAAGATGGTAAATGGCAACCCTGGCCCCAGGAAGGCCGGTTAAAACAATGGTATGGATCTGTAGAAGCCAACCCATATCAGCAAGGCTGGTTTGTACCTCAGGATATAGAAGGAATGACCGCTTTAATGGGCGGTAAAGAAAAAGTATTGGCAGACCTGACCAATTTCTTTGAGAAAGTCCCTCAAAACATGATGTGGAACGATTATTACAACCATGCCAATGAACCGGTGCATCATGTGCCCTTTCTGTTTAACAGAGTTGGCGCTCCATGGCTTACTCAAAAATGGACCAGGGCAATCTGTAGCCGTGCCTATCACAACGCTGTGGAAGGATTAGTTGGAAATGAAGACGTAGGACAGATKTCGGCCTGGTACGTATTGGCTGCCAGCGGCTTCCACCCTATTACACCGGGAAGCACCAGATATGAGCTGACCAGCCCGGTTTTCAGCAAAACCCAGATCAGACTCGATCCAAACTTTTATAAAGGCGGGACCTTCACTATTGAGGCTAAGAACAACAGTGCACAGAACATCTACATCCAAAGCGCCAAGCTTAACGGCAAGCCCTATAACAAGGCCTATTTAGATCATCAGGATATCACCCGCGGAGGTAAACTGGAACTGATCATGGGCGCACAACCAAACAAACAATTCGGAACAAAATAACATGAAGAAGTTTTTCCCATACGCCTTAATCGGCTTCCTTTTCCTGCTCCCTACAGAAAAAACCAAGGCTCAGGCTGCTGCCGAAAAATTGCCCGAATGGGCTTTAGGTCCTTTTTTAAGACCTGCTGGTGTAAATCCAATCATTTCACCCAACACCAGCACAACCTTTCTTGATCCGCTTTCAGGTAAATATGTCGACTGGGAATCTAACGACACTTTTAATCCTGCAGCCACTGTAAAAGGAAAAGAAATTGTGGTACTTTACAGAGCCGAAGACAAATCAGGTGTCGGAATTGGCCACAGAACATCCAGACTTGGATACGCATATAGCACAGACGGATTAACCTTTAAAAGAAAGGCTGAACCTGTGTTTTATCCCGGCAACGATAGCCAAAAAGAACTTGAAAATCCGGGTGGATGTGAAGATCCAAGAATCGCCGTAACCAGCGATGGCACTTATGTCATGTTTTACACGCAGTGGAACAAAAAAGTTGCCCGCCTGGGTGTTGCCACTTCTAAAGACCTCATTAAATGGACCAAACACGGGCCCGCATTTGCAAAGGCCTACAATGGTAAGTTTTATAACATGTTCACCAAATCTGCCTCCATCGTTACCCAACTGGTCAATGGAAAACAGGTCATCGCAAAAGTGAATGGAAAATACCTGATGTACTGGGGCGAAAAGTTTCTGAACGCCGCAACCTCCGATGATCTTGTAAACTGGGCACCTGCACTGGATGCAGAAGGAAAGATCAAGGAACTGATCAAACCAAGAAAAAACCATTTCGACAGCGACCTCACAGAAGCCGGTCCTCCGGCCTTGCTAACCGACAAAGGCATACTCGTATTGTACAATGGAAAAAACGCATCTGGTGATAACGCAGATAAAAATTATACGGCCAATACCTATGCAGCCGGACAAGTTCTTTTCGATGCTAAAGATCCTGAAAAGGTAATCGGCCGGCTAGATAAGCCTTTCTTTGTCCCCACAGAATCTTTTGAAAAAAGCGGACAATACCCAGCAGGAACTGTATTTGTAGAAGGGCTTATTTTCCACCAGCAAAAATGGTTTTTATACTATGGATGTGCTGATTCGAGAGTCGCAGTTGCCGTATATCAACCCGCAAAGAGGTAACTTACAGACAGGCAGTAACTGGTACGCCTGGAACTTCCTGGGCTCGTGCTTCTTTTGCAAAAGCCTGATTTAAGCTATCTGTATAAAGGAGCGTTCAGATAAAGCTATTTATCCGCAGCCAAATTAATATGATTTTCATGAGTTTTGGCTGCAGATACTTTTTTATCCGCAGCCAAAACCATATATTTTAGATACATTTTGGCTGCGGATAAAATTGTTTTCATCGTTACATCTCGCCGGTTGAAGATTAATAGTGGCTTGCGCGCTATCCTATTGATCGCCGCTATTTACGAAATCCGTAAAGCTGTTTTAAACGCAGGCATTCTGCTGATGAGGTAATGCCGTCAGAAGAAGTAGCGGCAAAAAGGCTGGATGCCGCTGCACAAACGCCTAACTCCAAACAGGAGCCCATTGCTTGGTTGTGATGAACACCCATTAAAACCCCCGCAGCAAAAGCATCTCCGGCACCTACAGCACCTTCAATCTTACCCTCAGGCAGGTCAATACTTGCCTGGAACAAAGCATCGCCCTGGTGATCCACAGCAATAACACCCGAGGGGAAATGCAGGATAACCCATTTGTTCACTCCCATCCGAATCAATTCGGCAGCGGCCTTGTAACAATTATTAAGCAAGATTTCCCCCTTGTCATCAACCGTCTGTATACCCGATATCATGCCGGCTTCAAATTCATTAACAAAGAGGTAGTCAATGTATTTTAGGGAAGAAGGGATCAACTCTTTAAACCGGTCCGATTTCTCACTAACGATATCAGCCGAAGTGATCAATCCATTTTCCTTTGCACTTTTTAAAACCTTTGCAGCCCGGGTTTCCCCGTCCGTTTCAACTAAGTCCAGCTTATCCAATAACAGCAGATAACCCAAATGAAAGACCTTTGCCGTAGATGAGCTAAAGTCAAAATGCGCCATATCAAGCATGGCATTGGCACCACGCTGATGAAAGAAGGTTCTTTTCCCGGTACCTTTTACGGTCATCACATCTGTATACGAGGTAGCGGTATTTGGCGCTTTTTGAATTCTGGAAGCATCAATTCCAAGGTCTTTGCACTCTTTAATAATATAGTCTCCCCTGTCGTCATCCCCGACCAAACCAAGGCCATATAAAGGAAAACCGGCCTTTAGTTTAGCCATTCCTTTCAAAATATTATAAGCAGATCCGCCATTACTACTGTACTCTGTAAGAATATTAACCAGCTTTTCTTCTTCAGGAAAAGCATCTATCACCTTCACCTGATCTATGATCCAGTTACCGCCAACTAATATTCCATTTTTCATGAGGTTAGTATTCGCTTACCAATTTAATAATTAAGGCTTCATCCTCCTCAATGTCGGTAAATCTGCCGATATTTTCATCCGAAAAGAAATTATCATTTACATCATCATTGGCTGTCGACACCTCTCCGATAATACATTCATCAGATTCGGGATAGAACGCATGCCAAATACCAGGTTCAATGGTAATCCGCTGACCGGGCGGTATTGGTATGATGTCTCCGGAGGTAATGCTGCGGTAACTGCCATTCATTTTCACACTAAAAGTATCTGTATTTTCTTCTATAGCCGGGTCTGCGCTCCATAACTGAACAACCAGAAGCCCTGATCTGCAAATGATATCCTCTTTCTTTTTTTTATGTGTATGACATGGGGTTAGCTGCCCTCTTACCGCATACATTATTTTTTCACAGTACTCTTTCTCTTCGGCTAGGTTTACCAATACCAGTCCGGTAGTTAAAAAAGAATCCAAACCAAAATCAGTAATGTCCCATTTGGGGTTCGGTGGCAAGAACCAGCCATTTCGCGTAAAGCATTCACCCGCATCAATTATTGCTTTATTTATTGCTGATCTTTTCATGCTTATTCGGTTTTAAAGTACGTTATTTTTTCTAGTGTCTGGTTGTTAAACGATCTCAATGCCGCATCAAATATATAGTGACTATTTAATGCTTCCTCTGGGGTAACACAACCAAACCGACCATTTAATAGCCCTGCCCTTTCCGCAATATATGCGGCCAGCATTTGCATAAAGCAATCCGGAAATCCGGGCTCAAAAATAGCACCGGTAATCGTTGTAAATGGCATTCCCTTAAATCCAAGATCAGTCCGCTGCCACCACTGTTCATTACTACGTTTAAAGGTCCATAATGTTTTAATGTCCTTGGTGCTGTATTTTACGCCACCTTCGGTCCCCATTATTTCGATATACCAGGTATTGGTCTCTCCGGGTGCCATGCGCTTCATCTCCAGCGTCATCGGAACAAGGTTGTCGGCTATTTTTACTTCAGTGTTTAGGGTCGCATTGTTCCAGGTATCACATTCAGCCATTCCTCCTTTTCCATCCGGCCGTTGGGTAATGATCTTTTGAAGCTGTGCATATATCCGTTCAGGCTTCCATCCCAGTCTCAATGGAATATGCAGTACATGCATCCCCAAATCACCCATAACGCCTATTTCACCACAAAATGACACTTGCCTCTTCCAGTTAATGGGTTTGTCCGGATCCAGGTCACTTGAGTGCAGAAAGCCGGCTTTAATTTCTATGACTTGTCCTAATCTACCCGACTCCACTTCTTTAACAACCCGCTGAGGCCCCGGCAAAAAGGGCATCTCCGAACTACAGCGCACAAAACGTCCCAGCCTGTCGGCCTGGTTTTTTATCGCTAAAGCAGCTTCCAGATCTACCCCAAATGGTTTTTCGGCCAGTAAATCTTTTCCTGCCGTCAGCACCTCCAGGTAATACTGTTTATGCAAATGATGAGGCAGGGCAACATACACCACATCAATTTCCTCATCGGCCAATAATTCTTTATAGTCGGTGGTCAGCAACTTAACCGAAGGGACATTCCTATACCATGACAATACCTCCTGGTTAACATCACAAACTGCAGTTAGCTCAACCTGCACCGGCAAATCATTTATCGCAAACCAGCGTGCAAAAGAACTTGCCGCCTCCTTGCCCATCAATCCCCCTCCAATAATTCCTATATTAACTTTCTTCATCACATTTATTCCTTTATACCTATTAAAGCAGCCGCCTCCACAGCGCTTGCATCATGATGCACTATGGCCATCAATGCCCTGGTCATGCCTGGGGGATCATGGTGTTGTATTACATTTCGCCCATATACTATCCCTCTGGCGCCCTGCTTCATCAATCCATACGTTCTTTCCAGAATTTCCCGGTCACTTGCTTTACCCCCTCCTCTTACCAGTACGGGTATATTTCCGGCGATCTCTATTATGCGATGGTAATCGTTAACATTATCGGTCGGATCAGCTTTAATAATATCCGCGCCCAGTTCAACACCCTGCCTCACTAAAGAAATAATTTTCTGCGGGTCACCATCTACCATATATCCGCCGGCCTGGGTATTGGGTCTGAATACTAATGGTTCAACCATTAAAGGCATCGCATATCGTTCGCATAAAGGTTTAATTTGAAGGATATTCTGAATGCACTGATCTGTCACTTCAGGTTCTCCGGGTATACTGAACAGGTTTACCACCACACATGCAGCATCCAGCCGAAGGGCTTGTTCCACAGGGTCAGCGATCATTCTGCTAAACAATGCCCGCGGCAGTTCTTTTCCGTAAACATTGGCTACGTCTGTTCTTAAAACCAAAGCTGGTTTCTMCTTGCCGGGGATAGCTTGTAAATATTGTGCCTGCCCTAGGGTAAGCTGTATGGCATCAGGTCCTGCATCAACTAGTATAGAAACAGCTTTCTGGATATTTTCAATGCCACTGAGAAAGGAGTGTTCATTAAAAAACCCATGGTCAATCGCTACATCAAAACAATTTCCTGAATTGCGGTTAAACAATCTGTTTAGTTTGTATGTCTTCATAATTTCATACTTTTATATTTGGTCTGCCCCTCTGTATTAACGATGGGCTAACCAAACATATAAAAAACAACTTGTATATACAAGATGAAGCCAGATAAATTAAGCCCCCTATATAAAAAAGTAACCGATGATTTGAGAGCGCAGATCGAAAAAGGCATGTACCAAAAAGGCGAACTGCTGCCTTCGGAGAACGACCTTTGCAAAACCTATAACACCACAAGGGTTACTGTTAGGCAGGCATTATCAGGACTAACCAATTTAGGCTACATTACCCGCCGGCATGGCAAGGGCAGCATCGTTACCGAACCTAAAGCGGGCTTAGGCATTCTGTCCTTAAGCGGGGTTACCGCCGGTGTAGGCAGCCAAAACCTCAGCACTTCCATTTTGCAAAAGCAGATGAAGCAAGACTGGCCATTGGATTTCTTCTTTCCATTAAATGAAGGAGAACTGAAACATGACTGTATCTACTTTACAAGGCTCCGCCGCATTAATGATATTCCRGTACTCTACGAAGAAACATACCTCAGCAACATCAATCTGCCCGGGTTTATTTCCAGAGAATTAGAAAACCTCTCGCTCTTTAAAATCTTAAGGGAAAGCTACAACATAGAAGTAAAAGAGGGAGAGCAGAAGATCTGGGCCATACTTGGCGATAAAAATATCAGCGAGCTGCTCAACATTAAAAAAAGCCATCCCATCCTGCACATGAAAAGAAAGCTTAAGACCAACATCCAGGACCTCAATATCTATTCTTCTCTGTATTGTAATACCGAAGAACACTTCCTGCAAGATTATTTTTAGTTTCTGCAGCCAGCAGAATTGAGCAGGCTAATTGATTCCTGCTGCTGGTATTTCAGTTAAATGATCAACAATCACACTGTCTGTAAATGCTTTTGCCCCTATCTCATTTAAATGGCCAACATCGTAAAACAGCTTATTTGCATTTGCATTAAACAGTTCCGAATAATTATAACACTTTAAATCATATTTGCTTAAAATGCTGTCAGCAGTTTTCAATGCATTATGTTTATGGATCTTCATTCCTGGCGACACCAAAACATGTAATTTTATATTTTTCGATCTGGTTGCTTTAACAAAATTTTCAAACGCGGTTAACTGATCTTTCGATTCCTTATAATTCGCATTGTCAATGTGTTGCACTGTAGCGCTCTGGGGCATATTCCCCGAAAGCGGCTCGTATCCGCTAAAGTGTTTCTGGCCTATTTCCAAATGATGCTGCACGATTGACATGGGCAAAGAGTTAACCCGGTAAAGGGTTGAAATATGTGCCAGCGAGAATTGCATTTTACTCTGCGTATAAATCATTTCACTGATTTCTTTATTCTTGTTAATATATGGCATCAAAACAGCCGTTAGCTTTTGTTCCTCCTGGTGCTGATACTCAAAATCGTTCAGGTTCAAATCCAGTATCACCACTTTTGGGGTATGATAACTTAAAACAGATTTCAACAAGGTTTCATAATAAAGCATCTTCATGCCATCCCTACCAAGATTATAGCAAGACAGTCCGGTTTTTTCAGTGATCAGTTCGGGGATATAGTGATGGCTGGCCCTGGAATTCCCAAAAATAAGGATGTCTTCATTGGCATCCAGAATCCCATGCGTGGTAACTGCCGAATCGCCTTGTTTTTCATTAAAGAAAAAGTGTTCAATTAATGCACCAAGGGCCCTGTCTGTCACAAATAACAAAACCAGTATGATCAGCCCGTTCCTCAATAGTTTATAAAATGGTTCCATGATTAGAATTGAAAATAGATAAACTGCCCCCCGTTAAACACGCCAAACAGGATGATAAACAACACAATAACCGTATATCCTGCATACCTCACCACTCTGTTTGAGCTATAAAATACTTTAATGATGTCCGAGTGGTATTCGGTAATGTATTCCACAACCAGCAGAAACAAAATCCAGATAAGCGCATATACAAAACCTTCAGGAGTGCCTATAAATAAGCCTTCCCCTTTTAATGTAAATATGCTCTTACAGATGTTAAAGGCTTCCGTTACATTATTGGCCCTGAAAAATATCCAGGCAAAGCAGACCAGCGCGAAGGTGAGCAAAACATGAAAAGCATTAGTTAAAGGACGATAACCCAGAATATTCCTTTCATTGAATTTTTTAAATGAAACACTAAAAATCTGATAGATCCCATGTAATGCCCCCCAGACAATAAAAGTCCAGTTTGCACCATGCCACAGGCCACTTACCATAAATACAATAAAAAGATTAAGGTACCACCGGGGTATCGCCACCTTACTGCCACCCAAAGGGAAATAAAGGTAATCCCTGAACCAGGTGGATAGGGAAATGTGCCATCTCGACCAGAAGTCTTTTATGCTTCCCGCCAGATAAGGCCTCCTGAAGTTGATCATCAGGTTATAGCCCATAACCCTTGCACAGCCTATCGCGATGTCAGAATAACCTGAGAAATCGCAGTAAATCTGAAATGCAAAAAAAACGGTCGCCACAATAAGCGTCAGCCCGCTATGCTGATCCGCATTATTGTATACCGCATMTACATAAATGGATAACCTGTCGGCAATCACCACCTTTTTAAATAAGCCCCATGTAATGAGCTTTAAGCCCTCTACCACATTCGCATAATTAAAATACTGCTTCACATGAAACTGATGAAGGATATTTTGCGGCCGCTCTATCGGTCCGGCCACCAGCTGAGGATAAAACATTACGTATAAAGAGTAGATCCCAAAGTGTTTCTCTGCCTTTTGATTTCCCCGGTAAACTTCAATGGTATAGCTCATCGCCTGGAACGTATGAAAAGAAAGCCCAATGGGCAATAGAATTTCTAAATAAGGTACATGGTTCTGATAACCGATGTTTCCCAGCAAAAACGAGAGGTTATCATTAAGAAAATTGTAATATTTGAAAACGGCCAGCACACCAATGTTTGCCACCAGACTTAAAATAAGGAATTTCTTTTTCTTTTTCCCCTTGGAGTTCTCTATGAGTATCCCGGCAAAATAATCTATAATGATCGTGAAGCCCAGGATCAGGATATACACCGGCACAAAAGTCATGTAAAAATAGCAGCTCGAGGCCAACAGTAATTTCCATCTATGCTGATGTGGCAACAGAAAAAAGGCTGGAGTAACCAGTATAAAAAAGAAAAAGAAGTGGAGAGAGTTAAAGAGCATAATCGTATTTTTTTTTAAAAATTCGAAATTGAACCCTTTCTTTATTCTTCTGTTATGGGATATAGCGCTTAATGAGATTTGGTCGGTTTGGATTCAGTTGAGAATGTAGTATTTAATTTTTGTATAATCAAAAAAAACAGGTAACAACCGACTACACAATTTGAAACAAGCCGTCCTTTAGATTTGACCAGTGGTCTAGAACCTAAAAAACAATTGTTATTAAGTGTTACGCTTAATTCCTCAGCTATACAGAATTTTGTAGGAATAATGCCTAACCACGGCAGCGGCGAATTATCAAGTCGTCAAGGTTTTTATGCCTA
>NZ_JBFTNT010000087.1:0-15044 GCF_056397585.1 Pedobacter sp. 05L430
GCAGCATGGGAGTCACCATACTGGCAATTACAGTTTTCATCGTTGCCTGCTCTAAAAAATCGGGCACAGATAATGGTCCGAAAGCAGATGGCTTTGATAAAGCCGGTATGCTAACGAACTATGCTGACAATTTGATTATTCCTGCATATATGGGGCTACAGGACCAAATCACCCAGTTGGAAACCACTGCAAATACGTTTCTTGCCACCCCGAATGCGGATAACCAACAAACTTTAAAAGTTGCATTTAAGACTGCATATCTGCAATATGAGCAGGTATCGGTAAATCAGTTCGGACCTTCAGAGCGGGTTTTACTTAATAATTTTCTAAATACGTTTCCGGCAGATAACGCAGTAATTGACGGAAACATTACCCGTGGAACTTACGACCTGACGCAAAATTCCACCATAGATCAGCAAGGTTTTCCTTCGCTTGATTATGTGTTGTTTGCTCCCGATGCATTGGCTAAATTCAGTGGTAGCAGTGCTGCTAACCGTAAAAAATATGTACAGGATCTGCTTGCACGAATGAAAACGCTTACCGGTGGTGTAGTTACTACCTGGAAAAATACCTACAAAGCAGAATTTGTACAAAATACACGTTCTGATGCAGGTAGCCCTATTGCTTTTCTGATCAACCAGTTCGCCTATGAAATGGACCAGATGAAAGGACCTCGTATTGGCTGGCCATTTGGCAAACAATCGGGAGGAGTTCAATATCCGGATAAAACAGAGGGTTATCACGCAGGGATATCTGTTTCACTGGCGGTAGCAAACCTGACTAACCTTAAAAAGATGTTTACCGGAAACAATAGCGGTAAGGGGATGTCTGATTACCTGGTCGCTTTAAATAAGAAACCATTAAGTGATGACGTAATTAAACAGTTTGATTTAGCTATTGTTAAACTGAATGCGATACCTGATCCGTTCTCAACTGCTTTGGCCAATAAGAAAACAGAAATTGAGGCTGCTTACCGTGAGATACAAATACTATTGACATTGATTAAGACCGATGTAGCTTCGGCAACAGGCGTGCGTATTACCTATCAGGATACTGATGGTGATTAATCATTGTTTTCAGAAGCCTGTATCTATTGCACCGCTGGTTATTTTCAGGGTGCTTTTTGGGTTAATGATGTTTGCCGGAATTATGCGTTTCTGGCTCAATGGATGGATAACAGATTTATATGTGACGCCCCGGTTTTACTTTAACTACTGGGGGTTTGAGTGGGTGCATCCACTTGGTGGTACCGGGATGCACCTCCTTTTTTTGCTGGCTTGCGTTTCAGCTCTGGGAATGGCTGCGGGACTTCTGTACCGCATTACAGCAGTGGTCTTTTTCCTGTCCTTCACCTATATTGAAATGATTGATGCGACCAACTATCTCAATCACTATTATTTTATCAGTCTGGTTGGGTTTTTAATGATCTGGCTTCCTGCAAACCGGTATTTTTCCATTGATGTAAAAATATGGCCTGATTTAAGGCGTGATATGGTCCCATTATGGACCGTTGGTATTATCCGTTTGCAAATTGCAGTGGTTTACTTTTTTGCAGGACTTGCCAAACTCAGTCCTGACTGGCTACTGGACGCTACGCCCATGAAAATCTGGCTGCCTGCCAAAAGCCATCTGCCACTGATCGGCGGTTTGATGTACAAAAGCTGGGTGGCTTATTTTTTCAGTTGGTTTGGTGCACTATATGATCTTTTTATCACTTTCTTTTTAGTTAACCGGAAGACCCGTCCCATCGCCTATGTTTTTGTGATCGGCTTCCATCTGGCTACAGCTTTGTTTTTTCCCGGCATAGGGATGTTCCCTTATGTGATGATCATCTGTAGCTATATTTTCTTCAGCTCTTCCGCTCAGCAAAAATTACTGAACCGAATTAAAAGCCCKGGACAAACTACTTCCGATCATAGTGTTTATCACTTGCCTGCGCGCGTAAACAGCATGTTTATGGTTGCTTTAGGTTTCTATTTTTGTGTTCAATTAATTGTTCCCTTACGGTTTTTAGCTTATCCCGGTCAGTTGTTCTGGTATGAAGAGGGTTACCGTTTTTCGTGGCGTGTAATGCTGATGGAAAAATCGGGCAATACTTTTTTTTATGTTAAAGAACCTTCTACCGGAAAAATTTATGAAGTTAATAACAATGAGTTTCTTACTCCTTTACAGGATAAAATGATGAGTACCCAACCCGATCTGATCTTGCGCTATGCGCATTATCTGGCATCGGTATACAAACAGCGCGGGCTAAAAGATCCGGCTGTTTATGCAGAATGTTACGTGGCGCTGAACGGAGAACGTTCGCGCCCATTTACTAACCCCACTATTGATCTATCCAGACAGCCTTTTAGCTGGCGTCATTATACCTGGATACTACCCCTTGTTAAAGATGAAAAATAACACCTTTGGTAAAATATTTCTTTTTGTACTGTTTAATATCTGTTTTTTAAACGCGTTTGCACAAAACTATACCATTAATGGTAAAGTGCAAATCAACGATCAGGCTGCCGGTGGTGCAACTGTGAGCCTGGCTCCCGGAGGCTTGAAGACCGCGTGTGATGAGCATGGTAATTTTGAGTTTAAGGAAATTGCTGGCGGAGAATATGAGCTGCTTGTTCGCCTGGTAGGCGCAAAAAACTTCCGTAAAAAAATCAACGTTAACGGCAATATTGTCCTTAACATCGCTTTAGAAGATGCTGATACCAGACAATTAAACGAAGTCAATGTACAGGATAGCAGTCAGCGAATGGCATCGGGCAATTTAAGGCAGGTAGAAGGAACTGCCATTTATGCGGGGAAAAAAACTGAGGTGGTTAATGTAGGAAATTTGAATGCAAACCTGGCCACTAACAATACCCGGCAGATATACAGTCGTGTTGCGGGAATCAACATTATTGAATATGATGGTGGCGGACTTCAGCTTGGCATTGGAGGCAGGGGATTAAACCCAAGTCGGGTATCGAACTTTAACACTCGTCAAAACGGTTATGATATTAGCGCGGATGCTTTAGGTTACCCGGAAAGTTACTATACACCACCTGCCGAAGCATTGGACAGGATAGAGATTATCCGCGGTGCTGCCAGTTTGCAGTATGGGACACAATTTGGTGGTCTGATAAATTTCCAGCTAAAAAAAGGCCCTGCAGATAAACCGGTGGAGGTTACCAGTCGCCAAACTGCAGGTTCCTATGGATTTTTTAATTCTTTTAATAGTATTGGTGGCAAGGTAAAAAAGCTGAATTATTATGCTTACTACCAATATAAACGTGGTGATGGTTGGCGTCCAAACAGTCATTTTGACCAGAATGGGGCTTATCTGCACCTCGATTACCAGTTTACACCAAAGCTCAAAGTAACGGGTGAATACACTTACATGCATTACCTGGCGCAGCTACCGGGCGGCTTAACTGATGAGGAATTTGAAGCTGATCCAAGTCAGTCTAACCGCGCCCGAAACTGGTTTAAGGTAGATTGGAATTTGGCTAGCGTTACCCTTGATTATGAGTTTAATGACCATACGAAAATTAACTGGCGTAGCTATTATCTACATGGTAGCAGACAGGCACTAGGCATACTAAGTTATATCAACAGACCGGACCCTGGAGGTCAGCGTGATTTACTGGACGATACTTTTAAGAATTTTGGGTCAGAGATACGTTTGCTTCATCAGTATAAATTAGTAAACAATCAGCCTAGTACCTTTTTGGGGGGCGTGAGGGTTTACAAGGGTTTAACCCTGCGCAATCAGGGGAATGCAGATGATGGCAGCGGCCCGACTTTTAAATACACAGGTAGCTTTCCGAGTGGCTCCGGTTATGAATTTCCAGGGACTAATGTGGCGGTTTTTACCGAGAATATTTTCCAGCTGACTGAAAAATGGAGCGTTACTCCGGGTGCGAGGTTCGAGTTTATTTCTACTAAAGCAGACGGGTATTATGCCACCAAATCAAGTCCTTATGATGATTTTTACTACATCCAGAATTTTGAGAAGAAAACAAATAACCGGGCCTTCGTCTTTTTTGGTTTAGGTACTTCATATAAACCTATGAAGGGCATTGAACTGTATGCCAATGTATCACAAAACTATCGCAGTGTAAATTTCAACGATATCAGGGTTGTCAATCCGAATGCCCGCGTCGATTCTACTCTGTCAGATGAAAAGGGGTATACCATTGATGGCGGTATAAGAGGTCATGTGAACTCCTGGATGCGGTACGACCTGAGCTTGTTTTATCTGAAATACAATAAACGCATTGGTTCAGTAAACACAAAAAGCGCTGATAATCTGGAAAACTACCGCCTAAGGAAAAACATAGGGGATAGTCGTAATATTGGGTTTGAGAGCTTAATAKAAGGTGATTTATTGAAGGCTATTAGTAAAGGAACCAGTAAATATAAACTCAGCGTTTATACCAATTTTGCGTTGATAGATGCGAGATATATCACCAGTTTGGACCCATCGGTTCGAAAGGATAATCTGGTTGAATTTGTTCCGCCTATTTTATTTCGTACAGGTGTTTCTTTTGGGAATAAGCTTTTTGATGTTGCTTACCAGTTTTCTCATGTTGGTAAACAGTATTCTGATGCGACCAATGCTGAAAGATCAGATAGGGCAATTGATGGGGTAGTACCTGCGTATCAGGTAATGGATCTTAGCGCAACCTACAGATGGAAGTTGTTTACCTTATCTGGAAGTATCAATAACCTGCTGGATGAGAAGTATTTTACCCGTAGGGCAGATGGTTATCCCGGGCCGGGTATTTTGCCGTCTGATAACAGGACGTTTTATTTAACGCTGCAGGTTAAGTTGTAAAGAGGGGCGGCCACCGTCATCTCCTTTGGTTAATCAAAGGAGATGACGGGAAGAATGACGAAGTGGGTTAGGAAGAAGAAGTGTTATATTTTTATAGGAAAATAGCGTTCTGTAGCTTCATTCTTCAATTGGTCACATATTTTCGGGGTTCCGTCACATTTGTTTAAGGCATGTAGTATCAAGTGCTATCATTGCGTTATGAAAACGCTAATTTTAACCATCGGACTATTTGTAAGTTCAACATTCTTCTTAGTCGCCCAAACTAAGAAGTTAATGATTTTAGGCTTTCGGGACAGTATCTATTCTAAGATACTGGGCGAAAAGCGAGAGATTCTTGTCCATCTTCCGGATACTCCAGCAGACGAATTTGCACCGGATCAGAAGTATCCTGTTATTTATGTTCTTGACGCTGGCTCATACTTTCAAACGATAGCCGCAATTTCCGAAAGCAAAGGCGGAGGCAGTGGGAACTTTTCAAGTCCAAAGGTCATCGTTGTAGGTATAGTCAATACCGACCGGATGAGAGATTTGAGTCCTACACACTGGCCGAATCCTCCTCTTGTTCCTGCCGGCATGGCAGCCAGTTCTGGTGATGGTGAAAAGTTTCTTGGATTTATAGAAAAAGAACTTATTCCACATATAGATTCCATTTGTCCTGCAGCTCCGCATCGCACCATAATAGGTCATTCGCTTGGGGGTTTGGCTGCTATCAATGCTCTACTGAATCATAAGGGATTGTTCCAGAACCATGTTGTGCTCGACCCGACCACCTGGTGGGAAAAGGAAAACTGGATCAATTCTGTAAAAAACAAACTTACCCTTGCTGATTATTCTAATACTAGTGTTTTTCTTGCTATCGCACATTCGGTTGACAAAAGTTTGTCGATTGAGGCGCTAAAAACGGATACGAATCTCAGAACTTTACCTATGCGTTCAGAGTGGAATTTTGATCAGTACATTAAATCGATAATAGGTGCGCATCCATTGATCTACCAATCGAAATACTACCCTGATTACGATCATGGAGGTGTTGCTTTGCCAGGCATTATTGATGCCATGGGTTTTATTTATAATTTTTATGGGATCAGTTTTCCTTTCCCAGGGTTCTTTGCTCCAGATTACAGTGAGGATGGAAAACTGGCAGCGCATTACGAGATGGTTAGTAAGAGATTAGGGTATAAAGTTGCCCCTCCGGGAGAGTTGATAAATGCGGTGGCTCATGAACTGATGGGGTCTAAGCAATTTGACAGAGCAAAGAAGTATCTTGATTTGAATTTGAAAAATTATCCGAATAGTTATAAATCTTATGAGGCAATGGGTGATTATTATAAGGAGTTAGGGAAGAGGGAGTTGTCAGATGGTTTTTATAAAAAGGCAGGAGTAATGAAAGGGAAGGGCTAATCTAAAGGGGTCGTCATCTCCTTGATTAACCAAAGGAGATGACGAGGAAAAATGACGAGTGTGCTAGGATGTTGGGGGAGTTTCCAGAACGGTTTTTAACTGGGGAGCGAACTCCAATCCCCATTTATCAACGGCAGAGATTAGCGGGAGAAGGGATTTTCCGGTTTCGGTAAGGTGGTATTCTACACGCAAAGGGACTTCAGCATAGCTTGTTTTTCCAATCATTCCATGAAATTCTAATTCCTTCAATTGTTGCTGTAATACGCGTCTGGTTATGCCGGTTATTGCATTTAGGATGTCTCTGGGACGGGTTTCTCCTTTTGAAATTTCATCAAGTATGCAAAATTTCCATTTAGAGCCTACCACTTCCATGGCTACAATAAGGCCGCAATTATAATCGATGGGAATTTTTCGCTGATACATATGGCTTTCTATAAAATTCAAAAGTACTAAACTGATGGTTTAAGTCCATAGGGATTAATTTATCACTAAGGGATTAATTACCCCCGTATTTCAGCGGAGCGTTATAAGCCTGATCTTTGCAGTGCAAATTTAAACGCATAACTTTTAATAATTATAGCATGAAGACTTTGGTGATTGTGATACATCCGGATCTCGAAAATTCGGTAATCAACAAGCGATGGATTGAAGAATTAAATAAATACCCTGAAAAGTATACCATACATGATCTGCACGCCCTTTATCCGGATGAACAAATTGATGTTGCACATGAGCAAGAACTGGTCGCAGCACATGATAAAATCATATTTCAGTTTCCATTTTACTGGTTTAATTGTCCGCCGTTTTTAAAAAGATGGTTGGATCTGGTGTTGACGCATGGCTGGGCATATGGTAAAGGCAGTGGGTATAAACTCGCTGGTAAGAAAATAGCTTTGGGTATTGCTGCGGGTATAAATGAAGAGGATTACCATTCGGAAGGAAGGTATAAATATACGCTCAAAGAACTGACTGCTCCGTTTGAAGTGACATTTGATTATATCAAAGCAGATTATAAACCACTTTTTGCTTTTTATGGGGCGGAGCATGATGCAACTGAAGCAAGAATTGAAGAGAGTGCGAAGGACTATATTTCTTTTCTGGGAGGGATGTGAAAAACTGTTTTTTAAATTAAATCTGCTTTTACGGTTGCTATCTTTCCATTTTTAAATGTCATGTCAAATATGCCGCCGATTTTTCCCTCTGGAAATTCGCCGGTAAACTCTACCTCCAGATGTGCTTCGTTATTATTGATATCCAGTTTTATCAATCGGGTATGTGTATTGTATCCGATAAAATAGCTTGTAAAATAATCTTTGATGCCAGCGTATCCAATAAATTTTCTGCCAACAGAAGGATCGTCTAAAATAGCATCTGTGTTATATTTCTGGAGGTATTTATCGGTATCGAGGGCATTGCTCAGATTAATCCAGTCTGATATAAATGATTTGATGTCCATTGCGGTTTTTTAATTGAATGAGGCCCTGAATTCCAGCGGCGTGACATTGGTTTTCTTTTTAAAGATTTTACTGAATGATTGGGGGTGCTCGAAACCAAGCTGATAGGCTATTTCTGCTACTGTTAAATGGGATGTTGACAGAAATTCCTTAGCTTTTTCAATCAGTTTTTCGTGTATATGCTGCTGAGCATTTTGTCCGGTAAGGGAACGGAGCATATCACTAAGATACCTTGGCGAAACATTTAAATGCTGTGCGAGATAATCCACGGTAAGCAATCCGTTGTCCAGTGGTTCCTCTTTGTCAAAATAACTGCTCAGCACATCTTCCATTTTCACGAGTAAATCATTGTTTACCGCTTTACGGGTAATGAATTGCCGTTTATAAAAGCGATTACTGTAATTCAGCAATACTTCAATATAAGAAATCATGAGGTCCTGACTGAAATCGTCGATAGTGCCATTTAATTCTTGCTGAATGTTATCCAGAACGCCCAAAATAGTTGTCTTTTCCTTATCAGACAGGTGCAATGCCTCATTGGCTTCGTAAGAGAAAAATCCGTACGACTTTATGTTCTTGCATAAGGGGTAATTCCGGATAAAATCGGGGTGGACAAGCAGTGAAAAACCTTCGTACTCTTTATCATCTCCAATAATTGAGATCAGTTGATTGGGAGCGGTAAATATCATACCACCCTCGTCAAAATCATAGTATCCCTGACCATAGCCGAATACTCCTTTCAATGTCTTTTTGAAAGATATTTTGTAGAAATTGAACACAAAAGAACTTTTGATATAGGCTTCATTCATTACCATTGTGGAATTATCTACAAGGCTGATCAACGGATGCAGGGGTTTAGGTAAGCCCAGCATCCGGTGCAGTTCTGAAATAGAATTTATCCTCAAAAGATTGTCTGCTTCTTTCCTCATTGTGCTAATTTACTAATTCTCCGAACACCATTTTGTTCATCTCTTTTACTGCTGCTTCAGCACCAATCTCGAGACGTCTTGCATATAGTTGATTGGCAAATTCTCCAGCCACATATCTAAGTTGATCTTTACCATCGGTAGCGGCTTCGTACACCACTTTGGCGATTAATTCTACCGGCTCAAAATTGTCGGGATTCATTAAACCGAATAATTTTTCTAATCCTTCTTCGTAGGCAGGGTGGTGAGCAACAGCTAAAGATTCTCCTGCAAAATTGGTTTTAATTCCGCCTGGTGCGATGGTTTTGATGCCAATGTTGTGAAGGCCTAATTCAAATGACATGCTTTCGCTCCAACCTTCCAAAGCCCATTTTGTAGCGTGATAAATACAGTCCAGAGGGAAAGTTACGAGGCCGCCAATAGAAGTAGTGGTCAGGAATAATCCGCTTTTCTTTTCTCTGAAATACGCTACAAAAGCCTGGGTAACGCGGATCACCCCCAACAGGTTGGTGTCAATTTGTTTCACGAGCTGTTCATCTGAAATCGCTTCCAGCGCACCTACCAATCCGTAGCCTGCGTTGTTTAATACCACATCGATATCGTGTTTTGCTATTGCTTCTTTTACTGTGTTTTGAATTTGTTCTACATTGGTAACGTCTAATGGTAGTAAGGTTACATTTTCCAGTGTATTCAATTCTGTTTCTTTGTCGGGATTGCGCATTGTGGCGATAACGTTCCAGCCGTTACTTTGAAACAGTTTGGCAGCGGCTTTTCCTAAGCCTGAAGATGCTCCTGTAATAAAAATTGTTTTTTTCATTTTGTCATTGTTTAAATGTGATATACAAAAGTCAACAGAAGTTGGGTGCTGGATGTGGCCATATTGAGGAATGTAGTAGCCAAAATGACGGAGGTATGGTGGAGAGGAGGAGGTTGTTTGATTTCGGACAGTGGTGTTCATATTCGCACAAGTGATTTGCCGTGAAATTGGCGTTTGTGGCTTAAAAAAGGATTTTTTACCTTATGGCTATGTTGTTGTAATGCTGATTTTGATTAAAAAATATAGCTATGCTGAAAAATTACTTCAAGATCGCGTTCCGGAATTTGAAGCGCAATAAATCATATGCACTTACTAATGTGCTTGGCCTGGCACTGGGGATTGCCTCTGCTGTCCTGATATTTGCATTGGTGAAATACCACCTGAGTTTTGATGGCTACCATTCTAAAGCCGATCGGGTTTACCGGATCACTACGGAATTTCATGGTGAAGAGACTACTTATAGCACTGGGGTAACTTCGCCGCTTGCGGAAACCTTCAGAAGTGATTATCCGCTTGCGGAAAAGGTTGCAAGTGTGGCGGCTATTCCCGACAGGGTTATTGCTATTCCTTCGGCCAATGGCACAGAAGCAAAGTTTGAGGAAAGTCTGGCTTTTGCTGAGCCAGAGTTTCTTGATATCCTGGACTTACCATTGATCCGCGGAAACAAGCAATCGGCATTGCGTGTGCCCAATACGGCGTTGATTACAGAACGCATTGCCAGGAAATATTTTGGCGGGGCAGATCCTATTGGGAAGACCTTTCGTGTAGATAATATATTTAGTGTGACAGTTGCAGGGATTCTAAAAGATCTGCCTGTTAATACCGATCGGCCTGAAGAAATTTACGTGCCTTTTGAGCATTTGAAACAACATAGTCCATGGATGGTTGAAAAGGATTGGTGGTTTAGTGTGAGCAGAAGTCTGCAGTGTTTTATCCTGGTTAAACCGGGTGTAACGCCTGCCAGAATAAAAGAGGCCCTTATTGCCATGTCCAAAAGTCATTACAATGCGAAAGATGCCAAGTATTTTCAATTCAGGGCGCAACCGCTTTCTGATATCCATTTTAATCCTAATTTGCATGGTCCGGTTGAAAAGAGAAATCTATGGGCTTTGTCGTTAATCGGCGTTTTCCTGATCATCACCGCTTGTGTGAATTTTATTAACCTGGCCACTGCGCAGGCGTTGAAGCGTTCTATTGAAATTGGTATCAAGAAAGTGCTGGGGGTGCAGCGCTGGCAGCTGTTCTGGCAGTTTATAGTAGAGACTGCGGCGATTACGATGCTGGCTATGGTGGTGGCTTTGATTATGGCTGAGTTGAGCTTACCTTATGTGAACCAGTTGTTTGATGTGCAGGTGAAACTTCATCTTTTCAGCGATGTATATATGTTGCTGTTTTTGCCCGCATTGTTCCTTGTTATGATCATGCTGTCGGGTTCTTATCCGGCTTTGATCCTCGCTGGTCTTCAGCCTGTGCTGGCTTTGAAGGGGAAATTGTCGCAAAAAGATGCCGGTGGTATTTCTATGAGGAGGGGCTTGGTGGTTATGCAGTTTGCTATTTGTCAGTTACTGATTATCGGTACGCTTGTGGTGGCTGGTCAGGTGCGCTATTCTAGGCAGGCAGATATGGGTTTCCGCAGGGATGCTGTGGTAATGCTTCCGGTTCCAAATAATGAAATTACTAAACTCAGTGCGCTTAAAGCCGGACTTTCGGGAATAACCGGGGTGGAAAATCTGACGTTTTGTGGTGATGCGCCGGCTTCTGAATTCGCTCCGAGCACTAGTATTCAGTTTGGTTCCCGCCCAAAGGCCGAAGATTTTGGCATATCAACAAAAGCGGGGGATGCCAATTATGCTTCTATGTTCAATTTGCAAATCCTAGCCGGGCGTAATTTGATGCCTTCGGATACCGTGCGTGAGTTTCTGGTTAATGAAACCACAGTAAGGAAGCTGGGGTTGGCCAAAAATCAGGATGCTATTGGGCAAACTGCGGTGATGAATGGTTATAAGGGTACAGTGGTAGGTGTGGTTAAGGATTTCCACAATAAGTCTTTCCATCAGGGTATTGATGCGCTTTATATTACCACTTTGCGTGATAATTACGGTGCTTGTGCGGTAAAAGTGAATATGGCAAATATGAATGCTACGCTTGGTGCTATGAAGGACGTATGGGCTAAGGTGTACCCGAATAATGTGTATAAGTATGATTTTCTGGATGATAGGATTGCTAAGTTTTATGATCGCGACCGGATTATATTGAATCTGATACAGGTTTTTGCCGGTATTGCGATACTGATCGGTTGTTTGGGCTTGTACGGACTGATCTCATTTATGGCTGCTCAAAAAACCAGGGAAGTAGGTGTGCGCAAAGTATTGGGCGCCAGTGTGCAGAGCATTGTATGGCTTTTTGGTAAGGAGTTTACCCGTTTGCTGCTAATTGCTTTTGTAGTTGCTGCGCCTCTTGGTTGGTGGGTGATGAATAACTGGCTCGAGAATTTTCCTTACAGGATCAGTATTGGGGCAGGGATTTTTGTACTGGCAATTCTGGTAAATATGACTGTGGCGGTTTTGACTGTGGGGTACAGGTCTGTGAAGGCTGCGATGATGAATCCGGCGACAAGTTTGAGGTCGCAGTAGCTTTTTGGATAGCAGCAACACTTACTTGCTTATTAACTTAATATATACTACCGTTTTAAGCAGGTCTTCTTTTCTGTGGCGTGATATAGGGAGTTGTTTTCCGTCAATAAAAACCCGGCCTCCGGAAATGGCGTCGATTTTACGGATGTTAATCAGGTAGGATACATGTATTCTGAAGAACGAATCCTTAGGGAGCATTTCCTCTAATGAGGTCATTGTCTGATGAATAACAAAGGTCTTATCTTTGAAGTGCAGTTTCAGGTAATTCTGCATTCCTTCCACAAATAGGATATCTTCCCAAACTATTCGCCGGAAAGTATCACCTTGTCTGATGTACATATCTGAGTCGGAGCCTTCCTTACTATTTTGTAATACGATACGAGATTGAAACAGATCCAATGCCTTGTTTGCTGCCTGAAAGAAACGTTGAAACTCTAAGGGCTTCAACAGATAATCTACAACATTCAACCTGAAGCCTTCCAGTGCATGCGCTGAATAAGCTGTGGTTAATATGGTGAGTGGGGATTTGTCCAGGGATTCTAAAAACTCAAGCCCGGACAGCATGGGCATGTTAATATCCAGAAACATCAGGTCAATCTCCTTTACTTTCAATATCTCTGTTGCCTTCATTGCAGAGGTGCAGGTATCTACGACCTCAAGAAAATCCAACTGGTTAATGAAGTTGACCACCCCTTTAATTGCGACGGGCTCATCATCCACAACTAAACATCTTAGTAGCGGACTATTTGTTTGTTTCGGTAGTATCTCTGCCATAATTCTATATTTTGATCACCAGTTTTGTATAATAAGTTGTTTCAGAATCCTTGATTGTCAAGCTATAATCGTTGGCATAAAGAATATCTAAACGTTTTCTAATGTTGTCTAGTCCTAATCCCGAAACGCTGTCTTTTTCCTGTTGAATATTCGATTTGGAGTTTTCGATTTCCAGGCAAACCGACTTTGCTGTCTGCTCAAAATTTATCTTTACATAAGCCTCTGATATGCCACGAGAAACATGTTTAAAGGCATTTTCTATAAATGTAATCAACAACAAAGGGGGGAATTCCCTGTCGTTATCTTCGACCTTCCAGGAACAATTTATGGTCAGCTCGTTTCCCCAGCGTACTTTTTCTATATCAATAAAGTCCTTTAAGAATTGAACTTCCTGCTCTATGCTTACTTTTCTGTTTTTCTCGCTGTTGAGTTGATGACGAAGTATTTTAGAATATTTTATTAATAATGAAGAGGCCAGATCTACATCTTCCAGCATTAGTATGTTGATGTGATTTAGTACATTAAACATGAAATGAGGATTGATTTGCTGATGAAGTATTTGTAATTGGGACTGAACCAAGGCTTCATGCAGTTTCATGTTTTCCTCATAGAACCTCAATCCGCAAAATCCAAAATTAACGAATAAGGCCACCAGTAAAGCATTTATGTACATTATGCCAAATACACTCCTCCCCAATAATAACTCGGATGGAGGAAAAATGCCGCTTTCTTCTAAATAAAGAAAACCATAAAGAATTGCAGGTATAAAAATGGCAGATATGGCTGACACAAGAAAAAACTGCCCGACGAACAAAAGCATCTTTTTTTGTCTCATTGCTTTTTGTAACAGGTTTTTGCTTAAGTATGTGGTAAATGGGTATACGCAGGACATGACGCATAATGCCAACAAGCCACCTTCCACAATAGATGAGTCGGGTATGTATCGAAAGCCAAAGACAATGGTTAGGAATATCCATATGAGGATAACAAACCGATCGTAGTTTTTCAAAAGTGTCATGCCACAAAGTTAAGGGTATTAATCTATAGACAATTACCAGGCGTCAAAGCGAAACGCCCATCGGTCAAAACTATTTTCGACGCGCCGGAATCCCTTTGATATTTGTCTCAACAGACGTAAAAAACGTCTTCTATATATTAAAATTATGAGATTATTATTGATTTGTGTTTTTATAAGCGTGACTTGTACAAACATCAGTGCACAGGTTTTTTTCAAGACTGAATATTTTGGGACGTCAAAGTATCAGGTAACAGAAGGCGACTCTAGTCAGACGATAGGGAATAGTAAGGGTTCAGCAATGGTTTATCAGGGAGGTATAAACATTCCTCTCTCGATGAAGTTGAATGAGAAAAACCGCCCTACGATGTGGTCTATTAGCGGAGGCGGGGCATATGTTAAGCTTAATAATAGGAATTTTACTGAACCATTGGTTATTAATGAGATTTTGAATCTGGGTTTAAGTCTTAATTATCAGCGGCCATTAAATGATAGGTGGTCACTGAAAGCGGGGATAGGTGGCGGAATTTTTATGCCAAGTACTAAATTGTCGCAAATCAGGTATAAAAATACATTGGCTAGTGCCAGTGTTGTTTTCATTCGTCATTTGAGGCCGAATCTGGATTTGGGAGGTGGTCTTGCTATCAATAACTCTTTCGGATTTCCGATGCTATTTCCTGCTTTTTACCTCAACTGGACCACATCCGGACGTTATAGTGTTCATATTTCGCTGAAGGACGGTCTTGAAATGTCGGCAGGCTACAATGTCAATAAAAACTTAAGGCTAAGTTTTGTAACGGAGATTAACGGACAGATGGCTTTATTGGAACAGGAAGGAAAGGATAAGATATTTACCCACCAGTATGTTGTTCTGGGATTGCGTCCGGAAATAAAGATAGGGAAACGTGTTTCTATACCGCTCACTTTTGGATTAAATGCTACGCGGACGGCACAAATAACGAATAGAAGTTTAAAGACGATTTTTCAGGATAAAGGGTATTCTTTTAAGGCATCGGCGTATGCTTCAGCAGGGTTGCAGATTGGGTTTTAGGGCCGTCGTCATCTCGATTTCTATGACAAAACCAAATCATTTTTATAGATGGTTTGGTTTTTTATTACAGCGAATATCCTATGGATGATTTTGTTTCTTACCGCATTTAAAACGCTCATCTTGTTCTTTCCCTCCTGAACTTTTCGTTTATAATATG
>NZ_JBFTNT010000088.1:0-17801 GCF_056397585.1 Pedobacter sp. 05L430
CTTCTGGATGTGACTTTACTGTTAAGCTATTGGCAATCATTACCCAATCCAACTCTACATCAGCAACAACACGCTCAATTACCTTCCAGTTCTTAGCTCCAATACCGATTGAAGTTACTAATTTCTGCCTTTTTAATTCGGCAAGTGCCCTATATGCTTCAAGAATATCCTGATACTTTTGTTCCTCCTCTATCTCATCTTTTGCCGCAGCTAAATACTCATCAGGATCATGAACAGAAACCATTTTTGCCGAATAAATACCTAGCAAACTATTTCCCTGATCAAAACATTTCATAATACCATCATAACTAATTTGCTGAACAGCATCATTTTTCAAGTCAAACCAAATGTCTTTTTCAAAGGTGGGTTCTGGAGTTAGCAATTCGGTTTGATACCACCCCAGCTTATTGCATATCACTACATCATCTGGGTGAACATGTAAATCTGCCAAACTCTTACCCAGAACTTCCAACGCCAAACCGGCTCCATACTTACCGGCCGTATCGAACAAAGCTTTTCCAAAAGAATGCTCAATACATTCCTTTATTATATTCCGCTTGGTTTCATAGCTTAGGGACTGATACAAATTCCCTAAACTACTTGTACCAAAAATTATTGGTGGCAGTTCTCCGCCATTTTTCTTGATTTGTTCTTTTTTTACAGATAACATCCAATGGTTTTGTAATTGATAATATAAAGGAAGCGTGTTTTAAAACATAAAATATGATGTGTTTATCCATTTATTAAGTTATTTTAACATAAATAGTATTAAAATATTTTTTTGAAGTATATTTTGGCTATAATAGTAAGAGATGAAACCGCAACACCTAACTATTCCGAACAGTGCAGATCATTCTTTTAGTGTAAGAAAAGACATGATTCCAAATATCAATAACAGATGGCATTACCATACTGAAATAGAATTGATCTGCTTTCATAAGGGCACGGGCACTCAGTTTGTGGGTGATAACATTAAGAGATTTGCGCCTGGAGATATTGTTTTGGTGGGAAGCGATTTACCTCATTACTGGAAATATGACTCCCCTTATTTTGACGATGCCGGATCAAAAGAACCATATTCTACGGTAATTCATTTTTACGATAACTTTATTGGCGAACGATTTCTACATCTTCCTGAAACCAAGCCCATTAAAAACATTCTCGAAAAGGCCAAGAGAGGGATTCTCATACAGGAAAAAAATGCCTTAGAAATAGCTGCATATATTGAGAAAATATATCAAAGCGATGGCATAACTAAAATAATAACGCTTCTTGAATGTTTAATGGCAATAGCAAACCTTCCTCAAATTGCGCTGCTTTCTTCTATAGGTTTTAAATACGATTATAGTGCATCTGAAAATGAACGAATGAATAACATTTACAATTTTGCGCTAAATAATTTCAAGAAAAAAATTCAGTTGGAAGAAATAGCTTCTGTTGCAGACTTAGTTCCAAATTCCTTTTGCCGTTATTTTAAAACCCGAACCGGTAAGACTTTTTCAAAATTCCTTGTAGATATAAGAATTGGCTATTCCTGCAAGTTAATTCTTGAAAACAAAATGGATATTAAGCAGATATGCTTTGAGTCGGGCTTTAACAATTTTGCTTCTTTTCACAAAAGTTTTAAAATGATCACGGGAAAGACTCCAAAGCTTTATCGTCAAACCCATATGTTAACTTAGCGGATACTATCTTCCATGGAAACTATTAAGTGTTGCCGTTTTCCATTTAATATAGCCTAGCAATGCGCATTGATCAGCCACAATGGTTTCTATCTTCAAGGGAACGTCGTTTACTATTTTCCAACGGATTCCATATTTATTATTATAACCTATATAGATTACCAGATCTTCAAACAGAGGTTCAACAGATTCCAATTCTATAAGGTGTATTTCTTTCAACTCGGTAGCCAAACGACGTAATCTTTCATTCATAACTTTAGCAAGCGGCGCAGCAGGAATAGATTCTGGTTCTATAATTGGAAGTACAGTAACGGTCATAACAATAATTGAAATACTACAAATATTAGCAAATATAAGAATATTAACATTGGTATCTACATTTAAGTGTTCTCTTGATGTAATTTTTAGAAATTATTGATGAAAATAATTAAATTAAGCGGATGAAAAGAGCCTATCTATGCTTACTGGTAAGTGGTTTAACCCTTAACGCCATAGCCCAAAACAACCAAATAAACACAACAACTGAGTTAAATAAATTATGCTTGATACAAGACCTGCCTAAATATTGGAAGGATACCAAAGTAAAGCAGGTCTCCTCTTACGATACCACAGGAAACAATGATGATGGGTTTAGTGGCAAATATTCTTTTATACGCAAAAATGCGGATAGCTCATTAGTGATATTTGAAGCTAAAGGAAACGGGGTAATCAATAGGATCTGGACGCCAACACCGAATAATGATATGCTTGATTTTTATTTCGGAGGATCAGCAAAACCTAACTTTTCAATTCGTTTTTCAGATCTTTTCTCAGGCAAAGTATTTCCTTTTATTTCGCCATTAACAGGCAATGAACTTGGCGGCTATTTTTGTTATTTTCCAATCTCATTCAAGAATGGCTGCAAAATCGTTTCGAGAGGTAAAAAGATGGAATTCTATCAAATTCAATATAGAAGCTATCCCAAGAATTACCAGATTAGAAATTTTAGTTCTGAACTTAATGAACAGGAAAAACTTGTATTAACTACGCTTGGTGATGATTGGAACAAAGTGGCTAAGCTAAATAGCAAACCGATCCATACTGAAAGTATATTAACCCCCTCCAAATCAGTTACCATTGCAGATATAAATGAAGGAGGAAGAATAACTGGTATAAAATTGCATCATGCCGATTCTTTTAGAGGTCTAAATAAAAATGTGTTAATTAAGATGAGCTGGGACGATGAACAACCGGCAATATTTATGCCTGTGGCAGATTTCTTTGGTTATGCCAAAAGAAGGTAAATTCTATGCCTTTTGGAATCCGGATAAAAATACTAAACCAGAAACACCTCATTTATTCTTAGAGGGAAAAGGCAAGGGACATTATGTGGGGACAATTCTTCAAGCTCAGGGGCTTAATCCGGGAATGACATTATTCTTTGAGGGTGATGATGTAACTACTATAGACGGTGAGATGAGAATGCATGGAACAGGCTCGGAAGATTATTTTAATGGTGGATGGTATGCTTTGCTTGACCGTTGGGACAGAAAAATGAGCCTACCACTTCATGGCTCTCTTGATTATTCTTTGCCATACGCCAGAACCGGAGGATACAGGCTATTTATATCGGACAAAATGCCTTTTGAAAAAGAAATAAAACACACTATTGAACATGGTCCGGAAAAAAACAATAAACCTGGAGATTATACTTCTGTAGCATTCTATTATGCAGACAAATCAATTAACAGTAACCTTGTTTTACCAACCGAGGAACTAACCAAGGTGTACATACCCGACACGCTTATGGTTTATCCTCAACTAATGCAATATACTATTGGGGGCGCGGTAAAAATAGATGGAAACATTTTACACGCTACGGGTGGCGGACAAGTAAAGATAGATCTTAGTGAGCTGCCTAAAGGTCATTACAAATTGTATGCTGATATGGAAAAATCTGATGACGGAGCTGAAATTACCATATGGCAAAGGCAAAAACTGGTAAGTGAGCCAATTTCTTTTTATACGGAGAAACGCCAATCTTTTCCAAATTCCTATCTCTGTGATATTGATCTGGATGACTTTAAAAATGCGATAACCTTACATTTCAAGCCTGATGATAAAAAATCTATTGTCAACATACATAGACTAATATTAGTTCATCAAAAAACTAACCAATAGACTTAAGAAGCCCCTGATCTGCTGCAATTTTTATTAATGAAGCCACATTCTTGACTTCAAATTTTTGCAGCAGATTTCTTCTGTGGGTCTCTATTGTTAACGGGCTCACGAAAAGGTGTTTCGCCATTAATGCCGTTGTTTTTCCTTCGGCTATTAGTTGTAATACTTCTTTTTCTCTTTTAGTGAGTTGGGGTATTCCTTTCAGATCATTGGCAGACGGACGAGCTAGAATTTCTTTTACAGCCTTGCTAAAGGCCACTTCTCCATTAAGAGCTTCGTAAATACAATTAGTCAATTCTTGCACCGAAACATTTTTCAGTAAATACCCGCTTGCTCCATTTTGGAGCATTTGCATTACTATACTTCGTTCGCTGTGATTACTCAAAGCCAAAACACACGTATTAGGAGATACACTTTTTATTTCTTTACATACATCCATCCCATTACTGTCGGGAAGCATGATGTCCAGTAATACTATATCAACTTCGTTGTTCTTTAAAAACTCAATAAAATCGCTGCCTGATGTAAAACAGCCTGTTACATTGATATCACTATTATTGGTAAGTATCATTTGGAGGCCTTGGACAACAATAGGGTGATCATCAACAATGGCAAGGGAGATTTTTCGATTCATTTCGGTTAAAAATAGATATCATTTCGGAACTCAGTTTATAAGCAAAAAAAATACCAGAAAACCAGTAGAAGAAAAACCATGTTTAACGGGATTGTCTTCCTTGAAAACATAAAATATTTTTGCGGTAGAAAATTTAAATCTAATACCTATGAAAATTTTATCATTAAAAAAATCGACGCTTAAAATTGTGACTATGCTAGTAGCGGTAGTCATGTTCGCATCATGCGGAAAAGACAAGGATGGTCCTGATCAGTCAAGCAGTTATCCCAAAGAAGTAACGATCGAGTACAGGGTAACAACAACTTCTGGATTGGCTAAAATAAACATTTCTTATACTAATGAAACCGGCGGTCACACAGTATTGTCGGATTCACCCATTCCTTTTACAAAAAAATTCAAAAGAACTGTTAATATGGGGGATGGAGCTAACGTTGGAGTAACATCCTATGCTGCAGGTACGGTTAAGGTTGAAGTATTGGTGGATGACAAAGTGGTTAAATCAGAGGTGTTTTCTGGAAATGAAATCATTTCCGGCAGTGTAACCTTTCCATTTATCTAAGCCAAAACTATTTCTAAATAAAACGCTCGGTATATCCATCGCAACATTATGCGATGGATTTTTTATTTTATACTACTTGAATTCAATTCCACATTAACTACCGTACCCTCGTCAATTATAGATTCTATATTCATTTTTCCTTTAAGCAAGGCTATCCTATTTCTGATATTCAGCAATCCCATGCTTTTTGTTCTGCCCGCAATTGTCGGATCAAAGCCAGTCCCGTCATCTTCTATTGTTATATAAAAAGAATTCTCATTCTGACTACATTGAACTATAATATTTTTTGCCTTTGCGTGGCGAATTGCATTAGATAGTAACTCCTGCACTATTCTATATATAGTGAGCTGCGTTTTAGTAGAGATCTTCTCTTTAACACTTAAAGCCTGGAAGCTGATTTTAATATCGTTTGTCATTACCGACTCACACAAATCTTTCAACGCTGTTTCCAAACCGAACTTTAAGAGCGTTTCGGGCATCATATTTCTGGCTATGTGCCTTAGTTCTTTCACAGAGTTGTCAAGTTGACCAATGATTCGATCTAATTCAACATTATTAATATTAGCGCCCTGATTCTCTGCCCAGCCGGAAAGGTTAATTTTTACACCAGCAAGCATCCCTCCTAAGCCGTCGTGCAAATCCCTTGCTACTCTTGTTCGCTCTCTTTCCTCCCCTTCCAGCATCGCGTTGGTTGATATTAGCTTTGCTTTATTTCTATAGTAGTACAAAATAAAAATTGCAATCGCGATCAGGAATATAACCGCACCACCAAGTAACCAATTGGCAAGCCTGGTGTTTTTTGCCGACAACGCAGCCTTTTGATTTTCGGCTTCGAGTTGAGTAATCATCTTTTGATTTTCGGCATTTCTGAATTTAGCCTCCAGGGCATTAATATTTTCCTTTAGTTTACTATCATTCAGACTGTCACTTGTTTTGCTATAAGCAGTAGACCATTTATAAGCCTCTTCCATTAGTCCCATGCTTGCGTTGGTTTTAGCCAACTGATCGTAAATAGCTTTTCTACTGTTTACATCCGCCGCAAGCGGGCCTTCCCTCAATAGCCCTAATAAAACCTCTTTAGCTTTCTTAAATTCTTTTAATCTAACAAATACCTCATATTTCCTGAAAACAAGCATCTGCCAAAGCATAGTCTGGTTGTATTCTTTTGCTAACGGTATACCTTTGTCAAGACTCATCAGCGCCTTGTCAAACTGGTTTGTTAAGGTTAGGTAAATTGCTTCGTTATAGTAATAATTCGGATAGTTAATGGATTTAGGGTATCCCTTCAACATTTCACCTGCCTTGTCAAGTACTTTTTTTGCTTCAGTTTTTTTCTCCTGATAACAGTAATTGCTGGTTGCAGCTAAATAAGCGTGCAGTAAAATTGATGAATTTGGATATTTACTTTCCAATAAGCTAATTGCTTTATTATTATAAATTTCAGCTTTTTCAAACTGGCCATTATACATTAATAGCGTACCCAATTGCGAATAATAGTGGGCGGTTTTTTCAGCATCACCTGCTTTTTCAGACAAGGGTATTGCTTTGTTAATTGCGATATCAATTACAAAAGCATCGCCCTTTTCAGTTTTCTTCATTATGGCATAATTATACCATGCTGCAGATCTGAACTTGTAAACTTCTTTATCTTTAAAAGCAGCTAATTCTTTCTCGGCATTCATAAAAGCCTCAGCGGCTTTTGAAGTATTACGTGTAAAGTAATACTGACCTTCATAAAATGGGTAAAGCGCCTTAACCAATGGATATTTACTTCCCATTGCCTTCCCTTTTATTAAATATTCTTTACTCTTAACGGTATCTTTTGATCGCCAATAATCCGATAATAAATAGCTGGTTCTGGCTTTGATGCTATCAGATTGTTTCGATTGCAAAATGGATTGCAAACTGTCGGTATATGATTTTTCGTTGATTGGTAGTATCTGTTGAGCGTTTGTCTCAAAAGAATTGTTCATTATTATACCAAAAACAAGTAAAATCCAATTCTTATTTGTTTTTTGCATTTCTACAAATATTTTAAAATTCAATAGGTAAAAGATATAAGTAAACTTATAAATCTTTTATTTCTTTCTTCATATATATCCCAATCTGTCTTTCAACATCATGCTCACTTCTACTCAAAGATTCAATAATTCTATGCTGCTCAGCACTTGTTTTATTTTGGCTTAATTTCTTACTGGCCTCAAACGAAGAAACTTCAATTTCAAAAGCCACAATTCCGTTTAGCATTTTCAATTTATACTCTTCAGGCAGCTTATTCCATTGAGTCATATAATCAGCTTCAAAAGCATTTATTGATTTTTCCATAACTTCAAGCATATGGGTGGTTTCACTTAGAATACGTGCTTTGCCATAAGCGTGGACCGCTATGTAATTCCAGGTAGGCACATTTAACTCTTTATCATAAAGCTTCGGCGAGATATACGCATGTGGCTCTGAAAACACCACCAGCACCTCATTATTCAATAACTCTTTCCATTGCGGATTAGCTTTTGCAAAATGGCCTATCAAAATAGTTTTATCTCCTCTTTTCTCTATTACAAAAGGTAAATGGCTCGCATTAGGACGATCGTTGTTCGAGGTTACAATAGCAGCAAAGCTATATTGGGTAATAAATTCAATGATTTCATTTTCATCTGTTGTCAGATTTTGCTTAGATATATACATATGGTAATGGTAAATGGTCTCAAATTTATACATTTTACTCCACGGTCATATTATTTCAGCACATTTCATTATCTTGTACATTTTATCAACACACAAACCAAATGAACATGAAAATTAAACGTCTTGGTATCCTTGCCATTCTCCTCTCCGTTTCATCACCTTATTTATTCGCACAAAACTTAACCTCACATCCAAGTAATCTATTTGCGGCAGACGATGCTAAACTTATATCATCTGATTTTAGTTTTACGGAGGGTTGCTCTGTTGATAAAAATGGAAATGTGTTTTTCACAGATCAACCCAATGATAAAATATGGAAATACAGTACTGACGGGAACCTTTCCATTTTTCTTGATAAAGCTGGTAGAGCCAATGGTACATACTTCGACAAAAAAGGAAACCTGATTACCTGTGCTGATGAAAAAGGTCAATTATGGTCAATAAGCCCATCAGGAAAAGTAAAGGTTATCATGAATGACCTGGATGGCAAACAATTTAACGGACCAAATGATATTTGGATTCATCCAAACGGGGATATGTATTTCACAGATCCATATTATCAACGTGATTACTGGACAAGAACTTCACCAGATCTTAAAAGTGACGATGTCTATTACCTTGCAAAAGGCAGCAAAAAGCCAAAAATAGCCGCCGATGGCCTGGTAAAACCAAATGGAATTGTTGGCACACCAGATGGCAAATATCTATATGTATCGGATATTAATGCAGGAAAGACTTACAAATATGCTATCGAAAAAAATGGTGAACTAACCGGAAAACAATTGATCATTAATAAGGGATCTGACGGTATGACACTCGATGAAAAAGGCAATGTTTATCTTACTTTAGGACAAGGTGTTTTCATATACAATCCTGCAGGAGAGCTCATTGCCGAATTAAAGATAAAGGACGGGCCAAGTAACGTGTGTTTTGCAGGGAAGGACAGGAACATATTATTCATTACTGCTCGCAAAACCATATATACGCTACCAATGAAAGTTAAAGGGGTGGAATAATCCACCCTCTCTTACTCAAAAGTCATAAATACCGAATTATCTTCTCCAAAACTCATTCTCAAAATCAATATCCTCTGAGTAAACCACAACATTATTGATTAAACCGTTCCCTACAGTATACACATCAATATTGTCTATATCCAAAACCTGACCGTTTGGGCGTATGGCCTTCCAATGAACAAGACAAGCAATACTGTTTCCATTTTCGGCAAGCACTTTTATTTCTGTTAAAGCCAATGTGTTAGAGGATAGCTCAAACATTTGACCAACCATTTGAAATACCTCGTCAGCATTGCTTTTAAATCCTGAAACCACATTATCTCCGGGTTGCGACCATTTTACTTCCGGATGCAACAATGCCCCTAATTTCGCTGTATTTCCTTTTTGCACTGCAGTTAAAAATTCTGTAACTACATTCATCGCTTGATTTTCCATGTTCTTTGATTTTAAATTGTTAATTATTGTCTAATGCAAAGAAAGTGCTCACAAGGATGTTTATCCTTACCAATAAATGACAAGGAGTTGTCTTTTCACGACAAACATATTTAATGAATAACTAAATCTATAACTTTACTAAATGGAAAACCATCAGCACCGTTTTATATTGAGCCTACTTGCTTATTATGCACAAAGAGATCTTGATGTCAAAAAATTATGCAATCTGTCAGGCATCGATTTTAAATCTTTGAGGGAAAACAAAACGGTAAATTTTGGTCCAAAACAATGGAATGACATTTGGCTTAATGCAGTTCAGAACAGCCGAGATTCTTTATTTGGCCTCCATTTTGGAGAATCAATGCAATTAGCGGCACTGGGTGCCGTTGGGGAAGTCATTAAAACAAGCACCACTATTGGCGATGCTTTAACCCAGGCATCAACATTAACACATTTAATAACTGATCTGTTCAGTATGAAAGTGAATTTGAAATCAGATGTATTTGACATCATTTTCAATCCGGATAAAAAGGTAGACCATACAAATCTGGCTTACAAACAAATGGTAGATTTTTTCATGGCATTTACTATTCATGAATTGGATGGTTTGCTTTTAGAAAAAATAAAACCTCTAAAAGTAACATTTCCATACGAGATCACACACGATCAGGAATACKAGCGTGTTTTACGATGTAAACCTCAGCGAGGCGACGGCTATTGTATTCAATTCGACAAAAAAATCTGGGATGATATAATTATTACTGGTAATTACAGCATACAACAAACGCTGTTACAGCATATTGATCAATTATCCAATACCCAACCGGATAAGTTCGAAATGATGGTTTACAATTATCTTTTAGCAAAATCTTACCTCGGTATTTCATCAATAAAAGATGTGGCGGCAAACTTTAATATGAGCGTGCGCACCTTACAGCGAAAATTGGAGGAAGAAGATACAGGTTTTCAGTATATAGCGGATCAGGCAAGGAAACAACTGGCCTTAAAATATCTTAAATCAKGGGAACATCAAATAAAAGAAATCTCATACCTGCTTGGCTACAACGAATTAAGTGCCTTTACAAGGGCCTTTAAACGATGGACGGGCGCTCCACCGACATCCTACTAATTAAAGGTCAAATCGTACCCTGAGTTTTTCTTCTTCAAGATCAATCAGCCCCTGCAATTTCCTAATCACGTCTTCATCCGTATCCTGCTCTTTATTTAGCGCTGTCAGAAATAGCCGTTGTTTAATTAGTAACTGAAGGTAAACATCTTGATAATCTTTCGCTTGATGATCATATTGCGGATGTTCGAAGGCCAAATCATTCTCTAATCTAGCCCTGATCTGTTGTAATCCAGGGCTGACTTTAACCCTTTCAGAATGATTAGCATCCAGATATTGCATACTGTGTTCGGCAAGCATTTTTCTTATTCTTGAGTCCTCTTCTGATTCAGGAAGGTGGTTATCAGGATCTGACATATTAACCCATTTAATCACATAAGGAAGGCTTATTCCCTGTACCACAAGCGTTAAAAGAATCACCGTAAACGTGATGAATAAAATAAGATTTCGTTGAGGAAACGGGACCCCGTTACCCATATATGCCGGTATTGATAATGCTGCAGCTAAGGAAACCACACCTCGCATACCTGCCCAGCCTATAATAACCGGTCCTTTCCAACCCGGTCTGTTATCGGCTGTGGTTATGTAGCGGCTGATAAATACCGTAAATACAGAAGCCCCAAGTGTACTCAGTATCCTGGTAACAATAAGCACTAAAGTAATCAGAACGCCGTAACCAATAGCGGCTCCTAAACTTACGTTTCCGAGCTGATTAACGATTACCGGCAATTCCAGACCAATAAGCATAAATACAAGCCCATTTAACACAAACCCAAATGCAGACCACACATTAGCACCCCGCAATCTGCTACTGTGACTTAGGAACAAGTGACTCTTTGAGGATAGAAAAAGCCCACCACTTACTACTGCCAGCACGCCTGAAAAATGAAAATGCTCAGCAGCAATGTACATGACGTAAGGAGCAGTTAACGTAAGTATGATATCGATATTCGGATCAGTTGGCATCCATTTATGAACTGCAAAATACACTAGTCCTACTGCTATTCCAATTAGAACGCCCATTAAAACTACAATAACAAAACTCAATGCAGCTTCATGAAAAACAAAGCTTCCGGTACTAACCGCGATAATAGCAAAACGAAATACAATTAAACTTGAAGCGTCATTTAGCAAACTTTCACCTTCCAATATGGCAGTGATGCGCTTGGGAACTTTTATTGTCTTTAATATAGAGGTTGCCGACACTGCATCTGGGGGAGAAACTATTCCTCCAAGTAATAAACCCAAAGCCAATGTAAACCCTGGTATGATCATTTGAGATACCAGGGCAATCACCAGCGAAGTAAGCAATACAATCAAAAAGGCAAAACTCGTAATTACCCTTCTCCATCGCCAGAAATCTTTCCAGGAGGTATACCAGGCTGCCTCATATAGTAATGGAGGAAGAAAAATAATAAATATAAGTTCAGGGTTAATGCTAATTACGGGCAGTCCGGGTAATAAACTTATTGCAAGGCCACCAACCACAAGCACTATCGGATAGGCAATTTTCAACTTCTGGGCAAGCATTACCAGAAAAAGTATTACAATAATTATAGCAATGTACGGAATAACAATCTCGATCATAAGTCAGGGCGTATTTCCTTCTAAAAATACATTATAAACCAATAAGCTACAACCCGTTATTCGGCTAATCTATATTACATTAGAAGGTTCCGCTCAAAGAAAGCCCCATACTATGCTGCTGATAGGATGGCATTACTGTATAATTAAAACTTCCCTTTCCTGTAATCAGCTTTTTCAGTTTAGGATATAACAAGTACGACAATTTAGTAGAAAGAATACCAAATCCCGCCCCTGCAACCACATCGCTAGCCCAATGTTTATTGTTATACGTTCTGAGTACACCGGTTGCAATTGCGACCGTATACCCAGCGTAACCGTACCAAGGCGAAACATCTTTATATTCCTGTTTGAGAAATTCAGCGGCAGCAAATGCATTGGCAGTATGACCAGAAGGAAATGAAGTATATCCCGAACCGTTAGGCCTGAGTCTGTGAGTAGCTTTCTTTAATGCCGTTACACTTCCGCCCATAATTGCAGATGATAATACATATAAACCAGTAGCATCAAGCAAAGAATGCTTGCCTTTTATGCCTAAGAGATTAAGCCCATAAACTGCCGCAGCCGGGGCAAACTGCATATAATCATCCGCATGTGCTGCAAACAAAGGATGGTCTTCCTGCAACTCATCCTTAGTGCTATAATCAAGTCGCCTGATCACATTATCACCGGTTAATGATACCACACCGTAACCAATAAATACTGCTGGAATAATAAAGGCTGTAACTTTGGGTTTATAATTACTCGAAACCATCATACTGGAGTCTGACCTAAAATTACCCTTTTCCTGTAATGTATCCTGAGTTTGGGCAAAAATAAGCCCGGGTATTGTGAACAAGACCAATATAACTAATAATTTCCTATACATCTTCTAATCGTTTTATTCCCTCCAAGGAATTTCAAATTAAAGATGGGATACAATTTTGGAGAAATACTGTAGATAAACATAGAATGTTTTTTATCTTTAATACAATCACTTATAAATTAAATCATTATGAAAAGGCACATCATCTTGTTAATACTTGCAATCAGTATTTCCTTTACTACAGCTCAGGCCCAAATGAGCGCTCTTACTGGCGCATGGGAATTCAGCAATGGAACAGATCAGCATCAGCTTTTTTTTGAAGATGGCTATTTCATACATACCATACACCAGGCTGATAAGTTTATAATGTCTCGCGGGGGTAGTTATGAAGCAAACAATGGAACCATTAAAGCAAAGGTGTATTTTAACAGTTCAGATTCATCCAATGTTGGAGGCGAACTAAATGTTCCATTTGAAGTTTCTGCGGATAAGCTATCTATGGATGTACCAGACGGACGTGTTAATTTCAACCGTGTAGATGATGGGAAAGCGCCACTTGCGGGCGTATGGCGCATAACTGGCAGAATGCAGGAAGATGGCAAGGTTGCTGATATTCATCAAACCGGCTCCCGCCAAACTTACAAACTCCTTACAGGCAAGAAATTTCAATGGGTAGCTATTGACCCCGAGAAAAAAGAATTTTCTGGCACCGGCGGCGGTTCATATACTTTTAAAGATGGAAAATACACAGAACAAATAGAGTTTTTCTCAAGAGACAATAGTCGTGTTGGGGTTTCATTAGTATTTGATGGAAAATTGCAGGATGGCAAGTGGCATCATAGTGGATTGAGCAGTAAAGGAGCTAAAATCTATGAAGTATGGAGTAAGGTTGATGAATAGGTCTACTTTTACTTAACTGTAAGTAAGGTTACAACACCATCCATTGTTGCCAGTAAAACAGATTTTTTACTGATAACGTTTACGGTGTTTACCATAGAATTATCTACTTTGTGTGCCCAAACTGTTTTCTGACTAACAGGATCAAAAGCATATACTACACCGTTTCTTGTTCCAAAGAAAACTTGTTTATCTTTTGCAATTAGCATAGAGGGCGTATGCTCATACCCAAATCCCATGTCTAAACGCCAAAGAACACCCGGATCTGTAGTTTGTGTTTTATAAGCTACTACTTCATTGTTCATTGTTTTGCCAAAAATAAGACTGCCATCTTCAGATATACCTATTGATTCTCTCACTGTAGCCTCTTTGTTCCTCCATAGAACATTGCCATTATTAACATCCAACGCGGTAAGTACCCTATCTGGTGCAGCAAAATAAACTACGCCATCCTTCGCTACTGGAGTACACATCGCCGGAGAAAACATACGATTAGCACTTCCATTGTTCCACTTCCAAAGTAACGTACCATTGCTTTCATCTAAAGCATATAAATGGCGCCCCCAAGAGCCAAAAAGCACCTTGCCCTGATATATTAAAGGTTTGCCTACAATAGCCCCTTCTACCCCATCAAAACTCCAGATTTGCTTACCGGTTTTAGCATCAATAGCTCTAAAATTATGATCACTTCCTCCAATATAAACAACTCTGCCATCAGTAACCGGCGCACCTAAAACAGATGCTCCAGTTTTAATTTTCCATATCTCCTTTCCACTATTCAGGTCCAAACCATAAATACAACCATCACCAGAACCCAATGCAATAACATTACCTACAATTACAGGAGAAGAATAAATAGCACCACCGGTTTTAAATCCCCATTTTTTGCTGCCATCTTTTATGGATAATGCCTCAACCTCACCAATGCTATTTCCAAACACCACCAGTTTCTTAGTAGCAGCTGGAGTCAGTACCACATTTGCACTTGCATGATAATTCCAAGTCTGTTTAACCTGCGGATAAGTGGCATTTATCTCATAAGATGGTCTTACTATTTTACCACTGCTATTGGGAATAAATTTACCCAAAGCAATACCACGCCAGTTAGGTTCTATCGCCAATCCGGGCTTTTTAACAGCAAACAAGACAGAATCACTTCGCATTGTAACCACATTGTATCCCCCGACACTATCTTTAGCTCTCAAATTAGAGCGTCCCATAGTTGCGGGTACTCCTTCAAAATCCATTGCCTGGTTTGCATGGCCATGGCCGCAAATCGCATATTGAATATTGTATTTTTTAATCCTGTCTGTTGCTTCGTACCAATTATCCAAACTATTATCAATAGGATAATGATTGATAAATACAATTGGCATATCTGCTGGTGTTTTCTTTAAAACTTCATCAAGCCACACTACGGCATCTCTTGGAATGTGTCCGTCCGACATCCTCACATAAGGACCCGATGCACAGGCAATAAATCGATACCCATTATGATCAAATGTAAATTTATCATTTCCAAATTCACGAATAAAGTCTACTCCACCCGACTCCGACCAACCTGTATCATGATTACCAGGAATAACATACCATGGTTTTTTGAGCCCGGTTAAAATCTCCTTTGCAAGCTTAATTTCCAACTTAGTTCCCATTTCAGTTACATCACCCGTAACGATAATAAAATCAAGGTCATTCTGTTGATTAATATCATTTACTGTTCTTCTCAAATCCTCCTCACCAGTTTCAGTACCAACATGTGTATCTGTTACAAAGGCATACTTAAATGCTTGAGCATTCACATTTAAAAAGGAAGCAACAACTATTATAAAAGCAATAATATATCTCATACCATGACCAGTTTTAGGGCAGGTCAATTTACATTTTTCTAATCACTTGACCTGATTTGTTACAAGAATGTCTCAATTAGGACACCAATAATTCATAAATTGCCCTTCAGTTAACATACAAGACCTTAAGAATTATCTTATGCAAAAGTTCCTTACCATTGCCCTGTTGGCATTTTTTTCTTTACAGGTTAAAGCACAATCCAAATTAAACGTTGTATTGGCTGGCCTTAGTCATGATCACGTAAACCTGATAATGGATAGCTACAAAAAAGGAGAGGTAAACATCATTGGTATTGCAGAAGAAAACCCGGTTTTAGTAGAAAGATTTAAAGCCCGCTTTAAGTTTGCTGATTCAATATTTTTCACAGACTTAAAAGAGCTCCTGAAACACCGTAAACCTGATGCAGTACTTGCTTACAATGCGATTGAAGATCATTTAATGGTAGTAGAGGCAGCTGCTCCTCTTGGTATTTCTGTTATGGTAGAAAAACCTTTAGCTGTATCTGTAAAACATGCTGAGCGTATGGCCGCATTAGCCAAACAATACAAAATCCATTTGTTAACCAATTACGAAACCACATGGTATCCAAGCAATCAGGAAGCATACACCCGAATTAAACAAAGCAGTGCTATTGGAGACATTAGAAAAATAGTTGCACATGATGGCCATGAAGGACCTAAAGAAATTGGGGTAAGCAAGGAATTCTTAAATTGGCTTACAGATCCAAAAAAGAATGGTGGAGGTGCGATTATAGATTTTGGTTGTTATGGTGCAAATCTTATGACCTGGCTAATGAATGGAAAAGCGCCCATTTCAGTTACTGCATTAACACATCAGATAAAAAAGGATGTTTACCCGAACGTTGACGATGATGCAACAATATTACTCGAATATCCAACGGCAACTGGCATCATAGAAGCTTCATGGAACTGGCCGTTTAGCATAAAAGACATGGAAGTATTTGGAAAAACAGGATACATACAGGCAGTAAACTCAAATACACTTCGTACCAAGGAAAACGGAAAAAACAACTATCAGCTAGAAGAAGCCAAACCTTTAGCGCCGGCGCATAGCAACCACCTTAACTATCTTGCTGCAGTGCTGAAAAATGAAGTAAAACCCGAAAATGATCTATCATCACTAAACAACAATCTGATTGTAGTAAAAATATTGGAGGCAGCTAAACGCTCAGCTAAAGAAGGGCGCAAGGTACTTATTAACTAAATTAATTCACCAAAAACTATCTATTTACCAGCTTCATTGAGCCCTCATTGTAGCGCTCACCTGTATTTGGATAACGAAGGAGTAGTTCATCGATGATTTTTAAGTCGTTGGCAGATAATGTAAGATCAACCGCCCCTACATTTTCTTCAAGGTATTTTCTTTTCTTGGTTCCCGGGATAGGAATTACATCATCGCCTTGAGCCAGTACCCATCCAAGTGCCAATTGGGCCGCTGTACATCCTTTTTCCTGTGCCAGCTTTCCAAAATCATGCGCAAGCCCTTCATTGTTCTTTAGGTTATCCCCGCTATAACGTGGAAGTGTTTTACGGAAGTCGGTATCATCAAGCTGTTCCACATTTAAAGCGTTAGTTACCAAACCTCTTGCCAGCGGGGAATAAGGGATAAGTGTAATCCCAAGTTCACGCACGGTACTCAATATCTCACCTTCCACATCTCTGGTAAGCAACGAATATTCACTTTGCAACGCCGTAATTGGATGCACTGCATGAGCTCTACGGATAGAAGCAGGCGATGCCTCGCTCAATCCAAGATACCGTACTTTACCTTCTTTTACCAGCTCTGCCATAGCTCCGACTGTATCTTCAACCGGAACGTCTGGATCTATCCTGTGAGCATAATACAAATCAATTGTATCTATTTTTAAACGTTTTAAGCTATTTTCTACAGCAACCTTAATCCATTTTGGTGAACCATCAAAGTAAGTTCCAGAAGCATTACTTGATCCTGCAATGTTATCTTTAAATCTGAATCCAAATTTAGTAGCAATAAAGACCTTATCTCTATTGGGAACTAAAACTTTAGAAATTAGTTCTTCATTATTTCCATTTCCATACATATCAGCAGTATCCCAGAAATTAATTCCAAGATCAAGCGCTTTATGAAGTGTTGCAATACTTTCTGTATCGTCAACAGGGCCATAAGCAAAGCTCATTCCCATACAGCCCAAACCTATCGCCGATAGCTGTTCTTTTGTTTTACCCAAATTCCTGTATTTCATAACTTTTAGATTTTATGATCCAAAATTACCTAATTACCAAGATCGGTAGTTTAAAGGATTCAAACAGATCATTATAAAATTCAAACAGCAATATTTCTAATCTCTTTTGGTGTACGCTGGGTTTGTTT
>NZ_JBFTNT010000089.1:0-14441 GCF_056397585.1 Pedobacter sp. 05L430
TCTTTCATGGATGGTATTGGTTTGAGATTTCGAGGTAATAAAATTGAACTAATGTAGTTAAAAAACTCATAATTATGCAACCGGTTGCATAATTATTTTTCGACTGGATTGCCTTTTTGTTATTTAATCCTTTTAGATGAATCTCTTGCGATAAGTTCTGATCGTAAAATAATTGAATTGGTTGAATTTATGCTTTGTTGCCCGTTTAAATGTGCGATTAGTTTGTGCGCCGCTATTTCTCCCATTTCAAACCCCGGATAGTTAATGGTTGATAATGCTGGTCTGATCACCCTTGATATCGGGTCGTTGTTAAAGCCAATAAAAGCAATGTCCTCAGGTATTTTAATTCCATTATTCATAAGGATAGCCATGCAGTTAACCGCGCAGGTGTCGTTGTCTACAAAAACGCCATCAGGTAATGGGTTCATTTTCAATATCTTTTGGGCGCAATCTATGCCCGCTTGTTCATCCAGTACGTTAATGAAAGTATTGTTAGGGTCTGTCTGGATCCCTGCATCTTTCAGTGCAGACTCGTATCCTCTTTGGCGATCGGCATAAACATTCCTGGCCAGATTTCCGGTGATGTGGATGATATTTTTACATCCCTGCGCTATTAAATGCTGCGTTGCAAGGTACCCGGATTTATAATTGTCGATAACAATACTGGTGCACTGCGGATGATCAAGTGTGCGATCAAAAAATAACAGCGGGATGCCTTTCTCTAATAGCATTTCGAATTGCGAAACGCCAACTGTGTCGTAAGCTACAGATACCATTAAACCGTCTACGCGATTGTTAAACATCGTTTTTACGTTTACCGCCTCTTTTTCTGCCGATTCAAGTGATTGGCTGATGATTAAATTATAGCTGGCCTCATTTGCAACTTTTTCCATTCCAGCCAGTACTGCCGACATAAAACTACTGTTCATTCTTGGAATGATTACGCCTATGGTATTGGTGCGTTTGCTTCTGAGGTTGCTTGCAAACGTATTGAAGCGATAACCCAGCTCTGCAGCAATGTCGTTAATTCTCTTCTTTGTTTTTTTACTTATGGCAGGATGATCCTTCAGCCCGCGACTAACAGTTGTAGGCGAGAGGTTGAGCTTTTCGGCGATATCGTAAATGGTTACGTCTTTTTGTGAGTGCATTTCTTTAGATTTTTATGGAGCCTGATGTAATGATTTTGTATTTAAAATTGAAACCGGATGCATATTTATTGCTTTTTTCTGCGGGAAAAATGTGATCCAGGCAGTTGCCCAGCTGATAGTTTTGTCTGCTTTGTTGCCTTGGAAAGATGTGTTTTTCCGTATAAAAGTCCATTTTTATCATCTTTGAATGCTTTTTGTGGTTTTATTCATTCCTTAATCCCTTCCAGGTATGAATAGACAAATTTAAAAACATTTATGCTATCGGTTGCATTTTTAAATATTATTCCTAACTTTAATTTACTAACCTAATTTAAACTAAACCATATGAAACCTAAACTTAACCGGGATACCTCCTGAAYTTTAGAATACACGCAGTGTAATTAAAATTATTCATTTCCTAATAAATAATACATATTATGTTTCTAAATATACAAAACGGCAATAAAATGCGCGTTACAGGATTCTTACGCTCAATTTTTGCAGTAGCAATATGTTGTCCGCTATGGTCTTACGCAACAATAAATGAATGGACAAGGCTTCCCCCTGACCAGCAATTTGACGATCGATTTAATAACAAATATGAAAATGTCCTCGTCAAAACGGTTTCAGGTACAGTTACCGACGAAAAGAAACTCCCTGTTGCAGGTGTGAGTGTTCGTTTAAAAGGTTCTAAAAATGGGACTGTAACTAACGCGGAGGGACGTTATGTCCTTAAGGATATTCCAGACAATGGCGGAATATTGGTTTTTAGCTCACTTGGCTTTATCTCTAAAGAAGTTCCGGTAACGGGCACAACTGTTAATGTTGTGTTGGCAGAAGCCGCAAATGATTTAAATGAATTAGTGGTGGTGGGTTACGGTACACGATCAAAAAAGGATTTAACGGGTGCCATATCACAGGTTAAGGCTGTACAGCTTGAAAATCAACATCCAAATAGCGTACAAGATCTGCTTCGGGGAAATGTTCCGGGATTAAATGTCGCTTTTTCAGCCTCACCCAAAGGTGGAAACAACTCCGACCTTCAGGTGCGAGGAAAATCCTCGCTGATAGCTGGTGTAACACCCCTTCTTGTTGTTGACGGGGTAATTTATCCAGGTCAGTTAAGTGATATTAATCCTAGTGATATCGAAACAATTGATGTATTAAAAGATGCCAGCTCGGCGGCAGTTTATGGAGCAAAGGCCGCAAGTGGTGTGGTTATTATTACTACAAAACGAGGCAAGTCAGACAAGCCTGTAATTACTTTAAATACCACAATCGGGATGGCCTCACGCGAGGTTACGGAGCATGTTTATGATGCCAATGGCTTTGTTAACTGGCGTACAGACGTATTAAAAAGCATAAATGCGGGTACGATTGGTACACAACCATCGCGTTTTAATGATCCGCGTACGCTTCCATCCAACGTAACTCTTGCGCAATGGTATGCTTACGATAATACGCCTATAACTGCCGATCCGATAGATACCTGGTTAACCAGGTTGAAAATGTTTCCGATAGAGATTGAAAATTATAAGGCAGGTAAAAGTACCAATTGGGAAGATTTGATTTACAGAAATGGATTTAGACAGGATCATACATTTGGTATTTCCGGAAGAAAAGAGGAGGTTAATTATTACCTTTCTTTAGGCTATACCAATAATGAAGGATTAACTGTTGGTGATCAATATAAAAATGCCCGGGCACGCCTTAATCTGGAAGGTAAAGCTGCAAAATTCGCAACAATAGGTGTTAACTTTCAATATGCCAGTCGCGATGAGAGTGCTGTTCCTATTGACTTTGGCCAGATTAGAAATGCTTCACCTTTGGGATCTAAATACAAGGATGATGGAATTACATTACGACCAAGTCCAAATGACGATTTAGGTAACAACCGTAACCCTTTTCTGGATAATGTGTACCGCGAAAGGATGTTGAAATATAACACCATCTTTTCGACCATGTATGTAAAAGGCGAATTGCCATTTGGCTTTTCATACTCCGTAAACGTTACGCCAAGTTATGATCAGACCAGGGAATTTAATCACTTTTCTGCATTACATCCAGACTATGTTGCCAGAAAAGGATATGCTGATCGTACAGAAACTACCCGTTTTAACTGGCAAATTGATAACGTTTTGAAATGGAATAAAACGTTTAATAAAATTCATCAATTCGATGTTACGTTCTTGATGAACGCAGAAAAATTAAAACAAACGTCTTCGAGAATAGAAAACGAAGGGTTTGATCCGAATGATAAATTAAGCTATCATAACATAGGTTCAGGAATTAAACCGATTGTGAGCAGTAACGATTTGGTAACTACAGGCGATGCATTAATGGCCAGGTTAAACTACACCCTTAACAGTAAATATCTTTTAACAGCTACCATTCGTCGCGATGGGTATTCTGCTTTCGGGCAGCGAAATCCGAGGGCAACTTTCCCTTCATTAGCACTGGGTTGGGTGTTCAGCGACGAAGGTTTCATGAAATCTGTAAGCTGGCTTAATTATGCAAAACTTCGACTGTCTTATGGATCGGTAGGGAACAGGGATATTGACGGTTATTTAGCGCTTTCAAATCTTAATACAGGTAAATATCTATATGTTTCTCCATCAGGGACAGTTTTTCCTATCGCGCAATTGTATGTAGATAGAATGATAAACAGAGATCTTAAATGGGAATCTACATCGTCATTTAATGGAGGTCTGGACTTTTCAATCCTGAATAATATAATAGACGGATCGGTAGAGGTTTACAAGAAAAATACAAGCAATTTACTCTTGTTAAGAGCCTTGCCAAGTGTAACTGGTTTCTTTAATATAGCATCCAACCTTGGTAATGTGACCAATACAGGTGTAGAAATCGCCTTAAACAGCAACAATTTTAAAAGAGAGAACTTCAGCTGGAAAACCTCTGTTAACTTTTCTTTGAACCGGAACAAGATTGTTCATTTATTCGGCGAGGTAAATCAGTTGGATAAGGAAGGAAAGGTAATAGGTAAAGTTGAAAACAATGATCCTGGAAATGGTTGGTTTATAGGCAAGGATGTAAATGCCATTTGGGACTTAAAAGTTTTAGGTGTGTGGCAGCAAAACGAAGCTGCGGAAGCCGCTAAATACGGCGTGAAACCGGGAGATTTTAAACTGCAGGATGTAAATGGGGATTTCAAATTCACAGATGCGGATAAACAATTCCTGGGATCCAGAAATCCTAAATTTACCACTTCAATGAGAAATGAATTTACGTTTTTTAAGCAGTTTGATTTTTCTTTCTCTATGTATTCCAACTGGGGAGCCATGACAGATTTTAATGAGGCTAAGAATAATTCCGGTTTTCAGGATAGACAGAATTCGTACAAAGTGCCTTATTGGACTGCAGAAAATCCAATCAACGATTATGCAAGATTGTACTCAAGCAATGGCAGTGCAAACTATAATGTATACCGTAAAACATCATTTATCAGAATAGATAATGTCTCGTTAGCATACACTTTGCCAAAGAAACTGGTTGAAAAAGGAAGGTTGAATAGTGTAAGGATCTTTACGACTGTTCAAAACGCAGCAATTTATGCACCCGACTGGGATTATTGGGATCCACAGAATAAAAACCCAACGCCCCGGTATGTGACATTAGGACTAAATGTAACCTTGTAGTATAAATCAAATCGATGATCATGAAAAATCTATATAAAATATTACCTGTCTGTTTAGTTATCACTATACTGGCCGGAATTGGATGTAAAAAAAGCTTTTTAGAACCCGAACCGCTTTCCTTTTACACAGATGAAGATTATAAAGACCCTGCAGTTTTGCGGGCTACATTAGTAGCTTGTGCAAGAAATTTGCGGAATGAATACTTTGGTGATGGCGCGCCGTGGATTACCGAGCAAATATTCTCTGAGATAGCAGTTGATGGTACAACAGATAAATCTGGTCCTGCTCAGGATTTAAACCTGTTGATTACTCCTGATGCGAATCTAAATTCGGTTGACTTTAACAGAATTGGATATTATTGGGACGAGGGATATAAGGGTATCAAATATGCAAATACAGTGATTAGCCGTATTGATGCTGCCAATTTTAAAGATGAAGCGGAGCGTAACTCGATACTGGGGTCGGCCTATTTTCACAGAGCATTCCGTTATTACCGTTTGGTAAATCAATTTGGAGACGTGCCTTTGTTGTTGAATGAAGTAACCACGCCAAGGGTAGATTTTTATACCACTAAGCGCGAGGTCATTCTTCAGAAGATGAAAACAGACCTGGAATTTGCAGCGCAATGGGTAACTGATAATGTGAATAAGGGTGAGGTAACCAAAGGAGCGGTAAATCATTTGCTTACCAAGGTGAATTTAGCGCTCGGAAAATTTGACGATGCCATAGCCTCTGCAAATGCGGTAATAAATGGAAGTCCGTATGCACTAATGACCAACCGGTTCGGCGCTACAAGAGCAGATGAAACAAGAAACCTGATATGGGACCTTCACAGACCGGAGAACAAGTCGTTGGGTGAGAACAGGGAAGGTATATTTATGGTGATTGACAGGCAGATGGATGGAGGTTATGATGGGGGGATGAAAATTATGCGTCAGGCAGTACCGAACTGGGGTTCAAACATCAATACGCCAAATGGAAAAAAAGGTACTAACGATGGAATTAATCTGGAGATCACACAGTCTAATCTTTATGGAAGAGGAATAGGCCGCTGTCGCGGAACATCTTACAGCACACAAGCGATCTGGGACGATCCTAATGACTTAAGGCATATAAAAGGCAATTGGATGAACATGGAAGACCTTGTTTATAATGAGCCCGCATTAAAGAAGAGCGACCCTACATACTACAATAAACCGATACAATTGCGAAATGCTGCAGGCGGCCTTACCGTTACTGATACCATAAGGAGTTATTTTGGATGGCCGCAGTATAAGATATTTATACCTGATTTTGAAAATGCGCCAATGCAAGGTGGTCATACAGACTGGTATGTGTTCCGGATAGCAGAAACCTATTTGCTTCGCGCCGAGGCCTATTATTGGAAAGACGATCTGGCCAGCGCTGCCGCTGATATCAATAAGGTAAGGGCACGTGCAAAAGCAGCACCCTATACTCCTGCTTCGATCAACATCGGCACGATACTGGATGAAAGAGCCCGCGAACTTTATTACGAGGAGCCAAGAAAATGTGAGCTGACCAGAATTGCTTACATTTTTGCACTTACCGGTAAAACTGCCTATAATGGTAAAGTATATTCTTTAACCAATTTCTCGGAAAACAATTTCTTTTATGATAGGGTAAAAGAAAAAAATGTGTTCTATAAAAATGGTGTTAAAACAAATCATGGAGATCAATATACCATGAGCCCATATCATGTATTGTGGCCGGTACCTCAAAGTGCGATCAGGGCAAATGTATCCGGTCACATAAATCAAAACAAAGGATATTCTGGCTCAGAGGGTAATGTACCACCGATTGATAAAATAGAATAGAGGCTAAAGTGATCTTACTGTCTAAAAACCATATTTTTAAAATACGATTAAAGAAATAATGATGTTAAATTCCCTGAGGCTAACCTGCATATCTTTTATTGCCTTTTCAGCAATGCTAACACCCTTGTATGCCCAAAGAATTGCTACCCTGGAGGTAGACCTGAAGAAAAGAACGCCAGATAAAGAGATTCATGTTCAGGTAGATCTGGATGCAATAACTGCTTTGCCTGATAGCGTTATCAGGTTAATAGAGGTAAAAGGAAACAAACAAACCCCTGTAGCGTATCAGGTAGAAAACAACGGAAAACGGGTTTTGCATTGGCTGGTAAAACCTTCTTTGGCCACAAGCATATTTGCCCTGGAAAAAGGAAAACCGCTTAAGCCTGCGGATCACATAAGGGCTATCCGTGAAAACGGGGAGTTAACAATAAGTAACGGGAATAAAAACTTACTCCGCTACAATTACAAAACGGTTTATCCACCAAAGGGAATAGATACGGCCTTTAAAAGAAGCGGTTTTATACATCCGTTATGGTCTCCGCACGGACAAGAATTAACACGGATACAGGCTCCCGATCATTACCATCATTATGGATTGTGGAACCCATGGACTCATGTGGTTTTTGAAGGTGATACTGTAGACTTCTGGAACCTTAAAGACCGGAAAGGAACGGTAAGGTTTGTAGATTTTGTTGCTGTAAACGCAGGTCCGGTATATGCAGAATATCAGACACTGCACGATCATGTGGTTTTTAAAAAAGACGGAACTGAAAAGGTAGCACTCAACGAGCTTCAGTCGGTAAGGATCTTCCAACCTCAAAAAGGTCAGGATTATTATATTGCTGATATCACTATTCAGCTCAATTGCGCTACTGATGAACAGGTATTACTTAAAGAATACCGTTATGGCGGCTTGGGTTGGCGGGCTACCGAAAAATGGAATAAAGAAAATAGCGAAACCCTGACATCCGAAGGAAAAACAAGAAAAGATGCGGATGGCACCAAAGCACGTTGGGTGATTTTGCAGGGAAAAATAGATGATGACTATGCCGGTGCGGTAATGATGTCTTATCCTACCAATTATAATTATCCGGAACCATTAAGAATATGGCCTGAAAACATGAACGGAAGGGGAGATGTGTATGCCAATTTCTCGCCAACAAAAGATAAAGACTGGTTATTGGAAAAGGGGAAAACCTATATCCTAAAATACAGGTTCCTGGTGTACAATGGCCATACTTCTAAGGAGCGTGCCGAAGCCGCCTGGGGTGATTTTGCCAGTCCTCCCGTAGTTAAAATAAAATTAAACCAACTTAATTCAAACTAATGAGCGTATCAATTTTAAGATTTAAATTCAAAGCGAGTATCCTGCTTTCTGCCTTATGGATATTGTGCATCCCATTTGCAATGGCTGCTGAAAAAAACACCTTTCTGAAAAAAGTAAAAGTACTGGTGTACACCAAAAACGGGAAGGGGTATGTTCATGACAATATCMCTAATGCGGTAAAATGCATTCAGAAATTGGGCCAGGAGAATGGATTTGACACCGATGTATCTGATGATCCTTCGGTTTTTACAGAGGCAAATTTAAAGCAGTATACCTTGCTGATTTTTCCAAGCACTAATAATGATGTGTTTGATACCGATGGACAAAGGTTAGCCTTTAGAAGATATATAGAAGCCGGAGGCGGATTTGTTGGCTTACACTCTGTAACCGGTACAGAACGAAACTGGCAATGGTTTAAGCAAATGCTGGGAGGCACGTTTGCCTGGCATGCCAGAAACCAAAAGTTTACTGTAAAAGTAATTGACCCTTCGCATCCCTCTGTTGCAGGCTTGCCAAAAGTTTGGGAAAGAAAAGATGAATGTTATTTTGCCAAAGAACTGTATCCTGGCATTAAAGTAATCATGGCACATGATGTTACCTCTTTAAATTCATCTGATCCGGCAGATGCGGAGAAAATAAAAACATTTTCTGCTCCTTTTTCGGAGTTATATCCTGCAGTATGGTACCAGCAATTTGATGGGGGAAATGTTTGGATTACCGCTCTTGGACACGATAAAGAAAACTATGAAGACCCGGTTTTTATCAAACACATCCTTCAGGGCATCAACTATGTTGCCGGCCAGTATAAAAAAATAGATTACAGTAAAGCATACGCAGATTCACGAAATACACCGCTGCGCTACTAACCAAATATTAACCTAATAAACCTAGATGATATGATGAGCGAAAATGAAAAACTTCCATATAGCAGAAGAGATTTCGTGAAAACGGCTGTTAAGAGTGCTGTTGTTACTTCTGTTGCCATGACTGGCTTTCCTACTATAGTTCCTGCTTCTGTGTTTGGTAAAAACGCACCCAGCAATAAAATTAATATAGGCCAGATCGGCTGCGGCCGAATTGCCCGGACACATGACCTTGCCGAAACTTTTAAATATGATAAAGCCCGTATTGTGGCCATTGCAGATTTAGACGGTAACAGACTGAAAAGTGGAAAACAGCTGGTAGAGGGCTGGTATACCAAAAAAACAGGTAATTCCAATTATATAGATATTAAAACTTATGATGATTATCATGACCTGCTGGCCAATAAAGATATTGATGCGGTGATGATCAGTACCCCTGATCATTGGCATGCCCAGCCAGCAATTGAAGCAGCGCTTGCAGGCAAACACATTTATCTTCAAAAACCAACTTCGTTAACTATTGAAGAGGGTAGGATGATGAGTGATATGGTCAGAAAATCTGGAGTTACTTTTCAGTTAGGTAGTCAGCAGCGTTCAGTTAACCCCTGGCCTCAATTTAAAAGAGCATGTGAACTGGTAAGAAATGGAAGGATAGGAAAACTTCAAAGTGTACAGGTTGGTTTGCCTTCAGATCCTGCGGGTGGGGTTGCTACAGAGATGCCAATTCCTGCAAATTTCAATTATGATATGTGGCTTGGCTCAACACCTTACATTTACTATACGCAGGATCGTGTACATTCACAAACAGATCCGRAATCGAGGGGCGGATGGTTAAGATTAGAACAGTTTGGTGCCGGGATGATTACCGGGTGGGGCGTACATCACATTGATATTGCTCACTGGGGAATGAATACAGAGCATACTGGCCCGATTGAAATTGAGGCGCGTGCCGAATTTCCTAAAAATGGTTTGTGGAATGTACATGGCGATTATGAGGTTCATGCCAAGTATGCAAATGGTGTAAACATGGTGATGAATAGTAAAAATCCTAATGGGGTAAGGTTTGAAGGCAGTAACGGTTGGATCTTTGTATCAAGAGGAAACGTAGGGGTTACCAGTACAGACCCTGGGTCGGGTGGTAAAGATAATAAAGCATTTTATGCAAGCGATCCGGCTATTCTTACCTCTAAAATAGAGGCCAATGAAATTCATCTGTACGAAAGTCCTGAACAACACGGCAACTGGCTGGATTGTATTGAAAGCGGAAAGGCAACAATTAGCCCTGCAGAAGTTGCGCATCGTTCTTGCAGTGCATGTTTAGTAGCTCATGCTGCAATGAGATCTCCAAAAAAGCTATATTGGGATCCGAACAAAGAAGTTTTTAAAGATAATGCAGAAGCCAATAAATTATTATCGAGACCACAGCGTTATCCTTATGGTACCAACTATATTCTCGATAAAAAGAGTTAAACTATGAAAAGCAAACTAATAATGATCCCATTAATTGTGCTGGCAGGATGCAGTCAGCCTAAGAAACAGGAAGATAATGCTGTAAAGCTGATCACCCTTGATCCCGGACATTTTCATGCTGCGCTAGTGCAAAAATMAATGTATCGCGGGGTTGATTCTACCGTGCATGTGTATGCACCTAAGGGAGCCGATGTGGAGTTGCATTTGTCAAAAATTGAAGCCTACAATAAGCGTCCGGACAATCCAACCACATGGGATGAAAAAGTTTATCTGGGCGATGATTACCTGGATAAAATGATTGCCGAAAAGAAAGGGAATGTATTGGTATTGGCAGGAAATAACCAGAAGAAAACAAACTACATAAAAAGATCGGTTGAAGCCGGATTGAATGTGCTGGCTGATAAGCCAATGGCCATTGATGGGGCTAGTTTTGAGGTTTTGAAAGGTGCATTTAAAACGGCAGCAGAAAAGCAGCTGTTGTTGTATGATATCATGACGGAGCGTTATGAGATTACTACCATGCTGCAAAGAGAGTTCTCAATGATACCCGAAGTTTTCGGTATGCTTGAAAAAGGCACGCCTGATAACCCTGCTGTTACCAAAGAAAGTGTTCATTATTTTTATAAGTATGTTTCAGGAAGTGTTTTGGTAAGACCTGCATGGTTTATGGATGTAGCCCAGGAAGGAGAGGGGATTGTTGATGTAACTACGCATTTGGTTGACCTGGTGCAATGGGAATGTTTTCCGGATCAGACGCTCGATTATAAAACCGATGTTCAATTGGTGTCGGCTAAAAGATCAAGTACAGATTTAACTTTAAGCCAGTTTAATACCATCACCAAGTCGACTGCGTTTCCAGATTATCTTAAAAAAGATGTGGTTAACGATAGTGTGCTAAAGGTGTTTTCAAACGGAGAGATCAATTATAAACTCCGTGGTGTGCATGCTAAAGTTTCCGTAAAATGGAATTATAAAGCACCCGAAGGTACTGGCGATACACATTACTCCATTATGCGTGGCACAAAGGCCAACCTGATTATAAAACAGGGAGCAGAGCAGAAATTTAAACCTGAACTATATATTGATCCTGTGAATCCAAAAGATGCCGCTTTTGAAGCAACTTTAAATGAGCAGCTTAAAAATTTACAGGGCAAGTTTCCAGGTATTTCGCTTACAAAAACCAAAACCGGATGGTGGGTTAATATTCCCGATAAATACAAAGAAGGGCACGAGGCACATTTTGCCAGGGTAACTGAAAAGTTTTTGAGTTACCTTAAAAATAAGGATCTGCCTGCATGGGAAGTACCCAATATGATTGCAAAATATTACACAATTACTGCAGCATTGGATCTTGCCAGAAAGAAATAGTTATAATTCATTTTCTATCTTGCAACGTTAAATTGCAATTATGGATTATGTTTTAGGAATAGATATCGGTACGGGGAGTGTAAAAGCGGTTGCTGTAGATACCAAATGCAACTCATTTGGTGCTTTTCAGCAGCATTACGCTTTTACCTCGCCACAACCCGGTTATCATGAACAGAATCCGGAAGAAATCTGGAATGCTTTTAAGAAAAGCATGGATGGATTGATTGCTGAAATTGGCAATGTGCCAAAAGCAATATCCCTAAGCAGTGCCATGCACAGCCTGATACCGGTTGACGAAAATGGTAACGCGCTGGCACCAATGATAACCTGGGCCGATAACAGAAGTTCTGAAATTGCTAAAGGATTAAGAAGCACTGAAACTGGCTTGTCCATTTATAAAGCAACAGGCACACCGCTGCATGCCATGTCGCCTTTATGCAAAATCATTTGGTTAAAGGAGAATGATCCGGATTTGTTTAGCCAAACACATAAATTCATTTCCATAAAAGAATACATCTGGTACAAGCTTTTCAAAGAGTTTAAGATAGATTACTCAATCGCTTCTTGTACTGGTTTGTTTAACATAGATCTGCTAGACTGGCATACAGATTCCCTTAATATCACAGGGATAGATAGTAAAATGCTTTCTGAACCTGTACAAACTAATTATACTAAGTTTCTTGAGTCTGGTATTGCTGTTGTAATTGGTGCAAGTGATGGCTGTATGGCCAATCTGGGGAGTGGAGGGATTAAACCCGGTATTGCTGTGATGACCATAGGTACAAGTGGTGCGGTAAGAATAGCCAGCGATAAGCCTTTGCCGAATGAAAAGGCGATGACATTTAGTTATATCCTTGATAAGGATACTTTTATTTGCGGCGGCCCGATAAATAATGGCGGCATTGCCTTACAATGGTGGATAAAAAATAACATTAAACATGACTTGGGAGAAACCGATTATGAACAGCTTTTTGAAGAAATTGCAGGCATAAGGGCTGGAAGTAATGGGTTGCTGTTTTTACCTTATCTAACCGGAGATCGGGCACCGATATGGGATAGCGAAAGCTGTGGCGTATTCTTTGGTGTAAAGCTGGAACATGGAAAAGCCCATTTTTCGAGAGCTGTACTGGAAGGTATATGCTATGCGATGTACGATGTGCTTGATGCCTTGCAGGAAAATGCTGAGCCCATTAAACAGATCAATATTAGCGGAGGCATTGTAAAATCGGATATCTGGATGCAGATAATGGCTGATATTACCGGAAAAGACCTGGTGATTACACAATCAGAAGATGCTTCGGCAGTTGGTGCTGCACTGTTGGCAATGAAAGCCCTTGGTTTGATTCATGATTATTCCGATTTGGTAAATAAAACGCCAAAAATGGTTAAGCCAAACCCTAATAATGGTGAGGTTTATTTGAGGAATTTTAGGATCTTTAAAACGCTTTATTCTGATTTAAAGAATACCATGCATGAATTTTATAAAATGAATCTTTAATGTTTGCAAGGAAAACCATAATTACATTAATCTTCTTCCTGATTTCATTTGTTGGGCTAGCGCAGCAAGACCAGATTCAGTTTTCGAGTATAAACCTCTCCGATGGGCTTTCTCATAACCAGGTAAATACAATTTTTAAAGACAGCAAGGGCTTTATATGGATTGGTACCCTTTCCGGATTAAACCGTTTTGATGGTCAGCAGATAAAAATTTTTAAGCACGATCCACGAGATACCAAATCAATAAGTGACGATTTTATCGTCAATATTTCTGAACTGCCAGATAACAAGCTCTATCTGGAAACCAAGAACGGCGCAAATATCTATGATGCGGAAACCCAAAGTTTTATAAGGGATGTGAAACCTTACCTGAAGGAGTTAAACATTATTGCTAAAAAGATCATAGATATAGTAAAAGATAGTAAAGGCGGTTTTTGGTTCAACGCGGGTGACGAAGGCGTCTTTAAATATGATACACTGAGCAAAAAAAGTATTCATCTAAAACTGAATACCGGGAATGCTGCATCACTGGCTGGTTCTCCAATTTCTGCATTACAGAAAGGGCCTAATGGAGACATTTGGATTATTCATACGGATAAGACCGTAGAACTGCTCAATAGCTCTACCGGTAAAGTGCAAAAGCGTATCTCTGTGTTTAAGCATGATGACCCTTTGGCTTTTCAAAACTTTAAATTGTTTGTTGATAATGCGTCCGATCTATGGATATATACCCTGAATAGCCAGAGAGGAGTAGATTTTTATGAAACCAAAACCGGGAAAACCAGATTCATAGACAAGGCACCAAATGGTTTGAATAACAACTTGATTAGCAGTATCATTCAGGACGATAAAGGATTGATTTGGATAGGAACCGATCATGGCGGTGTGAACCTGCTGGATAAAAGAAATTTTAGTGTCAGGTATCTTGTTAATAAAGAGGACGACGTTAAAAGTATTGGTCAAAATGCCATTTTAACCTTGTATAAAGACCATTCGGGCATAATATGGGTAGGAACATTTAAAAGGGGCGTTAGCTTTTATCATGAAAAGATCCTCAAATTCCCGCTCTATAAACACCAGAATGCAAATCCCCGAGGGCTGACCTATGATGATGTAAACCGTTTTGCAGAAGACGGACTGGGTAACATCTGGATTGGTACGAATGGAGGCGGACTATTTTATTTTAATAGAAAAACAGGTCAGTTTAAAAGGTATGTGCATGAGCCCGGCAACCCAAACAGTTTAAGTAACGACATCATTGTAAGCCTGTTTATAGATCGCGATAAAAAGCTATGGGT
>NZ_JBFTNT010000090.1:0-14413 GCF_056397585.1 Pedobacter sp. 05L430
GGGTACAAAAGTTGTTTTTTGATCATCCGAAATTGTGTTTAGCCATATCCTTAAGTCATTTACCTTATTTGAAACGGTATAGTAATCAAGGTTTTTTAGTCGCTGTTTTTTCATAAAAACATCAACAAAAGATATAATTGGAAAGTCGCTGGATCCGGAAGAGTCCGCAGCATCAAACCAAATCAGTCTACCTGCTGTTCGTTTCATTTCTGTTAAATACATAATCAGTTCATTCTCATTTTTAGAAGATCTGGTATGTATGTTTTGCCAGCCATCCGCAAAATACCGCGAGTGCAATAGCAAATAATCGGCGTCCCTTAATCTTTTATCATTGTGATCATAGTAAAATTCTACTTTCAAATCATGCTCAAGAAGATTCTTTTTCCAGCGATAAAAATGATGTGATTCGCCATAAAATCTTTTTGATGGCCAATCCAAAACTTTCAATATTTTCATCTTCTAATTATACTTTTCAGGGTATATGAAATGATCTTCAGATCAACCCAAAGGTTGTGGTGATCAATGTATTTTAAGTTCTGAGTAATCTTTGAAGGGATAATGGTGTTAATATAAAAACTCTCTGGGTCTTCGGCTGCTGCAAGCAACTCGTTTTCATCTATATATTGAATGGATGCCCAATCTGTAATGCCCGGTTTTACACTAAGTACTTTTATTTGAGAGGCATCGTACAATTCAACATATTTAAGTACTTCCGGTCTGGGGCCAACAAAACTCATTTCTCCCTTTAGAATATTAATAAGCTGTGGAAGTTCATCTATTTTATATTTCCTTAGCCAGCATCCAACTTTGGTAATACGCGAATCATGATCTCCAATAGTCAACAAACCGGCCCTATCTGAATCAGTATACATCGTTCTAAACTTTATCAGTTTAAAATTCTTCTGATTTAAGCCTACCCGAAGTTGCTTGTAAAAAATGCTCCCTTTTGAATCTAACTTTAAAAGAATAACAACCACAATAAACATTGGCGACAAAAAGAACATACCACCCAATGAGAACACGATGTCAAACACCCTTTTCGCAATCATGTTATATGATTTTATGATAACACTTTAACCAATTTATTGATTTCAACAACCTGATGAACAGCCCCTATAACAGATTCTATAATGAAATCGACCTCCGGATCAGAGAGTTGAGGATATATAGGCAATGAAATCTCGCAGGCGAACTGTTTATAGCTATTAGGATAATTTTCTATAGCATATCCAATGCTTTTGAAATACGTAAGCATCGGCATTGGTATAAAATGTACATTTACGATCACTCCCCAGTTTACCAGGCTTTCAATAATCTGATCTCTCTCAGCCTCGGTAATTCCTTTAATGCGCAAAGGGAAAAGATGATACGAACCTTCTCTTATTTCGTCTTTACCGGTTGGTTCAATAAACCAATCATARGATTTAAATGCGGCACAATATTTTAAGAAAATATTTTTACGGAGTGGCAGCAAGGTATTACTGTATTGTCTTATCTGGGCCAATCCAATTGCAGCGCAAATATCGGGCATATTCATTTTGAATCCTTTAAAAAGAATATCATATCTCCAGTTAGCTCCTTTTGATTTTGCAAATGCATCTTTATTCTGTCCATTTAGCGAGAAAATCTTCAAAAAACTATATTCTTCCTGGTTGTCAAAAGGAGGAGGCAAATTCAAACAGATGCAGCCTCCTTCAGCAGTTGTAATATTCTTAACGGCATGAAAAGAAAAAATAGTAACATCACATTTCTGTGCGGCAGGCAGTCCTTCGTAGGTTGCACCAATAGAATGTGCTGCGTCAGACATCAATAATATCCTTCCCAATTCAGATTGTTTTGCTGTAACGGGTTTAAAAATGCTTTTTATTGCCGGATCATTTACAATTTCACGCAACTCGTTATAATTACATGGTAAGCCTGCAATGTCAACCCCAATTATTGCTTTCGTTTTTGATGTAATCTTACTTTTCACCATCACCGGATCAATAGTAAAATCGTCTAAAATATCCACCATCACAGGTATGGCTCCACAATGCAAAACGCATAAAGCGGTAGCACAATAAGAGTACGCTGGCACAATCACTTCATCTCCGTCGCCTACCCCAAACCATTTCAGCATCATAATTGCTCCAGAGGTCCAGGAGTTCACGCAAACTGTGGCTTTAGATCCCGTTAAATTCAACAACTCATATTCCAGGGCCTTAACTTTTGGTCCCGAAGTGATCCAGTTGGTACGAAGAGAGTCAAGCACTTCATCAATCACTGCCTGATCAATAAATGGAGGAGAGAAAGGTATATTCATATCTTTAAGATTTTAACATTTGGTAAGACTAATAGATTGGTTATTAAACCCTTATGGATTTAAACATGAGTTAGTATTAATTTTTCCCATTTTGCGAAAGTGTTTTCGGGGGAGTTTGTCTGATTAATTAATTGAGCATTTACAGACATTTTTATTTTAAGAGCAGGATCACTCATGGTTCTTTTAATTGCTTCAGAAAGGTATTTTATATTGTTTGCTTTAACCAACAAACCGTTTTCCTCATTTTCTATAATATCAGAAGGTCCAAACTCACAATCGGTAGCCACACAAGCACAGCCTAAACTCATTGCTTCCACAAGTACATTGGGATATCCTTCGTTTCGCGATGAAAGCACAAACATTTCTGCCTGCCTGTAATAATCCTGAAGATTTTTCTGATAACCAATCAGCTTCACTCTATCACTTAGATCTAAATCTTTGATTTGTTTCTCCAGATTTTTACGCTCCCCCCCCTCGCCAGAAATCAAAAGATCTACATCTTTCATTTCCAACCTTTTAAAGGCTTGTATTAATAGATCAAATCCTTTTTGGTGATCTAACCTGCCTACGCTAAGAATGAATTTACGAGGGTAAACTCTTTCTGTACAGGCGGCGCTAAACTGGCTGACCGGATTATTTATTACTTCAAAATTGCTTAGTGCACTAAACGATTTGTTCTTTCTAAAGCCATCAACCATTCCTTTTGAAGGAACAACGATCGCTTTGGATTTACTATAAACCCTTGCCGACAACCATCTTAAGAAATGATTAAGTTGATTTACGGTATAGTCTGGGGTAATGCGTTCAGAAACCAAATAAGGAGTCCTTAAAATATTACAGGTAAGTCCCATCCATATATTGGCAGAGGTCATAAAAGATATCACGCAACTTGGTTTTTCTTTTATAAGGATAAACAGCAGCTTAAAAAGAGTAACTCCACCATACCAAAGCCTAAAAAAAAATGATTGGTTTCGGATATTGGTCACAAGAGAAATGATTTTTATTCCCTTCTCTAAGTGATAAGCAGGTTTAGCCTCATTCAGGCAAACCATTGTAACATCAAAGCCTTTCTTATAAAAGTAATTGCCAAGGTTCGAAATTACACGCTCCGCTCCGCCTCCAAAAAGGCTGTTAATGGCAAAAATCAGTTTATATTTTCTTACCATAGCGAGGTAATTGTTTGGAATGCATTATTGAAATTGAAATACCGTATATCAAACAGGAAATATTGTTTAAAATAAATTTTCAACAGCTCTCTTTTTTGAAGTGAAGAATACTTGAAATTCTTGATTGTGAGGTTAAAATCGCTTATCATTCTTGATTTTCGGATCTTCGGATCTATCATACTCCATATCCCGCCGGTATGGTGCCTGTAGCATGCCATCACTTCAGGTAACACATAAATCTTTTTACCTGTATTTGAAAGCGCATATAGTTTCAAAAGCGTATCTGTACCATAAGTTTCGAAATACCAGCTTTGTTCTGCTACGCCCGTTACCTGTTTAATGTTTCTCATCATCAAAGAGCAGATTCTTGTCTCTTCTCTTTTTCCCAGCAAAACGTCTTTGTAGTCAAATTCCAAACTTACCGGCAAATCTTTAACATAAACAAGCTTGTCAAAATCATCAATCACTTCACTATGGTGACAGCAAATCACATAATCATCATGAGCTTCCAGAAAATCTACCTGTTTCTGTAGTTTAGAGGCATCTGTCCAAAAATCGTCTCCATCGCACATCGCTATGTACTTTCCTTTTGCGCGTCTTACCACGTCAGTTTGGTTTCTTATCGCTCCTATATTGGGGTTATGGCTAATCAGTTTGATCAAATCTGGATACCTTGCACAATAGCTTTCAATGATTGCTTTTGTGTTATCTGAAGATTTATCTTCACCAACCAGGATTTCAAATTTAAAATTGGTTTCCTGCATCAAGAAACCATCTAAAGCCTGAGCAATATACTTTTCGTGGTTATACGTGATGCAACATACTGATACCATTAATTCATGTGTAGGCATAGCTATATTATTTTTTATTATAAGGATTAGACAGCTCCATTTTGTAAGCCGGCGAATACAGGCTTCAGGTTATTTATAGGAATCACATGATTCAATCTTTCGATCTCAGCCGGACGATCATAATTTTGTACCCTTAAAATTATCCTTGTAATCAGGTCCAGGTCACTGGATGTTAAAGTATGATACAGTGGTAAACAAAGAATCCTTCTTGACACTGAATCGCATACGGGCATATGAGGTGAGGTAACAAAAGGCAAAGTAGAAAGAGATGGGTAAAAGTATCTTCTGCAATACACCTTTTCATTCTCCAGCGCCTTTAAGCATCTCAGCATTAAATCTTCACTGTCAAACAATACAGGGAAATACGCATAATTGTAATCAAGGTTTTCATTCAGCTTTGGATACCTGGCCTCCAGATTAGCTAAGGCTTTCCAATAATAAAATGAAAGCAACCTTCTTTTGTCTAAAATTTCATCGATCTCTTTCAGGTTGCATAAACCCATAGCAGCATGAAATTCACAGTTTTTTCCATTTATACCCAACTCAGAAAATTCATCAGGCCCGTCGTGCCCAAAGTTTCTCATTAAGGCCATCTTTTTCAATAAGTCAGGGCATTGAGTAAATACGGCTCCTCCCTCAATGGTATGAAACACCTTGGTTGCATGGAAGCTTGTTGTACTCACATCCCCATAAGCAAATACCGATTTGTTTTTATATTTTGTACCAAAGCAATGTGCAGCGTCATAAATCACCTTCAATGAATACCTGTCTGCAATTTCCTGTATGGCATCAATATCACATGGATTCCCATATACATGGGTAGCAAGAATGGCTGATGTTTGAGGCGTTATTGCAGCTTCAATTTTTTTAGGATCTATATTAAAAGTCTCCTCATCAATGTCTACAAATACAGGTTTGCAGCCTTCCCATACAATACTATTTGTAGTCGCAACAAAAGAAAAAGGTGTTGTAATAATTTCACCTGTCAGGCCAAGTGCTTTAATTGCAATTTGCAATGCAATTGTACCATTCGAAACAAACAGCAAGTGTTTAATTTCCAAATAGTTCTTGAGCTTCAATTCAAGTTCATTTACCAGTGGCCCGTTATTGGTAAGCCACTGACGTTCCCAAATGCTGTGAATGTACTCTTCAAATTCGTTAACTTTTGGAAGAAAAGGTTTGGTTACAGGTATCATCTCTTTAGGATTAATTGTTTAAAATCATGAATTGGTGCAAGTCTTAAAATTGAACTGCTGGCCAGATAAATCAGAGAGAAAAACAGGCCGTCTATTATAATTCTGGTAACATCTAATAATTGGAGTGTGCTGAAGCATAGCGTATCGGCCAGGTAGCATAATATTCCTGCAAAAACAGAGGTTGCAATCATTGGAATAATGTCAATAATCTGCTCTCCTATGGGGTAATTGATCAGTTTTCCGCTATAAATTGAGTTGATGTAATAACCTATAAAATTGAACATCAGCTGAAAATATAGTAAGCCATATATTCCAAAGGGGAACACGCACAAAATGCCAACTACACAAATTGATTTTTTAATAAATTCCAGTTTCAGTATCAGATCGCTCCTTCCCTTTACTTTTAATATGTTAAGGTTATAAGCATGCAAAGGATACATAATACCAGCAATGCATAAGATTTGAAAGTATGGTACTGCCGGCAACCATTTATCTGTAAACAGAAACCTAAATAAAGGCTCTCCTATTACGGCCAGCAAAATCAAAATAGGCGTATTCCAGAAAATAACCTGCTGCATTAATCTTTTATAAACCATTTTTAACCTCAAATCGTCATCGGCAATTGATGCGAACATTGGGTAGGTAACCTTATTTATTACTGCAGATATATTTGCAATAGGGAGCTGGCTAGCCGAATCTGCCCTCGAATAAAAGCCTAGTTGTACAACAGAATAATACTTACCAATGATTAATACATATATATTTCTATAAAGGATATCCAGTAATCCAGTCAGGGTCATTTTATAGCCAAAATAAAAGTGCCTCTTAAAGCATCGTTTACTGAACACAAAACTTGGTGTCCAGCCAGAATAAATCCAATGCATCACTGTGGATAAGAAAGACTGAAATAAACCCATCCAAACTAAACTCCATACACCGTAACCCTGAAGCGCCAAAAAAACGCCTAATAGTCCACCAATCAATACTGCAGGTATCTGAATTTTCATTTGAATTTTAAAATTCATCTCCTTTGTTAACCGTGCATTCTGCACTCCATAAAAGGCATTTATGATAAAATCTAGGGCATAAACCCTAAGAATCAGCGTCAGTACATCCTGATGGTAAAATGAAGCAATCAGCGGTGCAAGCAGGTAAATAATGGCATACAGTACAATACTTCCGCCCAGGTTAAAAAAGAAAACCGTTGAGTAGTCTTCCTGTCCCAGATCTGACGATCGTATTAACGACGATGCCAGACCGCTTTCTAACAAAGAATTACCTATGGCAATAAATACTGTTAGCATTGCGATAAGGCCAAATTCTGCAGGCAATAAAATCCTTGCCAGTATCATGGTAATGCAGAAGCCAATTAGCTGCACACTAAACTGCTGTGTAAAATTCCAGATTAACCCTGAAATTGTTTTTTTCTGTAAAGACATGATAAAGGGTTTATTTCTGAAAGGAACCTGAATACCTGGGTTTATGGAACCTATAGTTCCTTAAAAAATGAAGTATTGGTTTTTCCAAAAACCGGGTTACCAGCCATGCTATGGTTATCATAGAAATGATGCCTATAAAAATTACCAGAAACTCGTTAGAAATATATCGTCCTATTTTTCTCATCAGCACAAAACCTATGTTTTGATGCAGCAGATATAACGGATAGGAAATATAACCCAGAAACACAAAAGGCTTCCATGTTAGCAGCGTAAGCTTGTTATAAACAAATAAGTAGAACAAGCAAAATATGGCAGAGAACACTCCGAAACAAATCAGCGTTGGGTTTTCTATTACACCAGCTAAAAAACACACGCCAATCAAAATGTGTTCGCGCCAGTCCCCTCCATCAAATTTTATCTTGTAAAAAAGAATCCCCGCAAGAAAAAACATCCCATACTGTAAGTTCAGCAAATAAGCGCCAAAAGGTAGCGTAAACAGACTATTGCTTAACATCAGCGTTAGCCATATCACTGCAATTGTCCTCATTTTTCTCAGCAGCCTGAGTTGGAACAAGGCACCCATAAAAGCGTAAAAAAACAGTTCCGGTAYCAGCGACCAGTAAGCACCATCAACATTTTTTATCCCGAAAACCCCTTGTATCATACTCATGTTCATCAAAAGAACCGGGATACTGTTTGTTTCCATTTTAGGATCCTGAGAAAGGTTTACAATTAAAAATGTTATAAAAACACAAATCCAGTAAGTTGGATAAAGCCTCGAAAATCTTTTATAAGCAAAATCTTCTAATGAGGTTTTCCCTTGAAGAGACATAAAGATTACAAAGCCACTGATCATAAAAAACAGTTCTACTCCGTAACGACCAATCTCCCAATCGAATTTTGAAGGATAATTATGGCCAAAATTCATTCTGAACTTAGATGTATAATGGAATATAACTACGTTAAGAGCGGCAATTCCTCTTAAAACATCCAGTTCTTTTAAGCGTACCATAATTCTGGGGTTTGTCTTAATTAATTAATTCAAGACTATTAATAGCAACCTTAGTGGTTAAAACACAACTCAGGCTATCTATTACTACTACTACTGTTCTTTCCTGAATTTTTATAACCCTGCCTTCTTTAAGGTTCATCAATCCCTCTTTAATTTTTACCCTGTCACCAATTTCCAAATATTGAAAAGCCATAACTTCAGTATCAGGGAATATTTCAAGACAACGTTTTATATCCTCTATAACACTTTCTCTAACCTGTGCCGGCTTTCCCATGTAATACACAAAGTTCATTACCCCTAAAGTAACCCTCACTTTAAGTTCCTCTCTTGGGTCTATGTATACAAAAACATAAGAATTAAACAGCGGAAGCTCTACTTCTTTTATCCTATCCGCCCATTTATTCTTTACCTTTCTTACCGGGCAGTAACTGGTAATACCTTGCAGTTTAAGCAACTCATCAACCTTCTTTTCCCATCTAGGGCGAGTGTAGATTACATACCACCTGCGTGGCATATTGGTTCTGATGGTGGACAGATTTTCCATAATTTTGATTTGAGATTATTAATTAGATTGTGGCCGGATACAGCTTCGCTACCTCACTTACATGATTAATTGCAGTTTTAGAGAAAAATCCTGTTGCACACCGTCCATTTCTTGAATATATCGGTCCCTTTTACCGATCTGTCACTACCCCCAACTCACCTAAACTTAATGTATCAGCTAATCCCTATATTAGCCTATCCCGGATAAGCATAGCCACCATAGCGGTAGGCATTCTTATTCTCTTTTTTAGCATCATTAAATACGATCATCGGATTTATTAATCTTCTGTTCTCACAGATCTCTTCAAATATTGCCAGATCTGCTTTGTTTGTATAATTGTACCGAACCAGATAAATACTCGAATCAGCATACTCTGCAAGCGTAAATGCATCAGCTACGTGCCCAATCGGAGAAGTATCCACGATAACATAATCAAACCGTTTTTTAAGCTCATGAAACAAAATTTTCAGTTTATGGCTCATTAGAATTTCTGCCGGGCTCTCAGATATCTCCCCGCAACCAATCACATATAAGTTATCCGATTGAGGGGCTTTTATCAAAATGTCATCAATAACCATGGTTTCCGATTTTAAATAATCAGATAAGCCCAATTTCGTTTTTATGTTCATGTTATTCAGCAAATCGGGCTTGCGCAAATCAAACTCCAGTATCGCAACCTTTTTTTCAACCAGCGACAAGGTAATGCCCAGGTTGATGCTAAAAAAAGTTTTACCCTCGCCTTTTGTGGTAGAAGTTACCAACAGAACTTTGTTGCTCTTATTCGTATTCATGAATTGCAGATTCGACCTGATGTACCTGAATAGTTCAGATATAGTGGTGCTTTTATCTTTATGAACTACAATAGACTCTCCTATTGCTTTATGACTAAGTTCTCCCAGAATCTTTCCATTTATAGCGATGTATTCTACATCATATATATCTTTCACCTTATTGTTCATTTTATCTTTAACATAGATTACAGAAAATGGAACAAATAAGCCGGCTATCATCCCCAGCATGTAAATCATTTGTACTTTTGGTTTTGCAGGAGTAGGATTGTATGCAGGTCTGTCTATGATTTGAGAAGTTGGAATAGTGGCAGACAATGAAAGTTCTGTTTCTTCTCTCTTTTGAAGCAGATATTGATAAAGCGTTGTCTTAACACTCTGTTCCCTGCTTCTTTCCAACAGCCCCCGTTCTATAACCGGAACACTATTTAATTTAGCCGCAAACTGCGATGATTTGCTGTTTAATTTATTTTTCTCTAAAGTTAACCCTCTTCTTATCATACTAAGGTTCTCTAGCAAGCTGCCTTTTAAGCTGGTTAGTTGCTCAGTAAGATTGATCACCAAGGGATTGCTAACGCTACTATTGCGTAACAGCTTTTGTCTTTCAATCTGCAGATTATTATATTTTTCTGTCAGATTTAGCAAGGTTGGATCCTTTAAACCCAATGTACTTGGCACCAATTCAAACTCACTATCTGCATTTTTCAGATAAGAAATTATAGATTGAATAAGACTCAACTGTACTTCGCTTGTCGACAGCTGATCATTATAATTACCCGACGACTGTARGTTCATCTGTGCATCTGCACTCAATTCAGTAATCCTATTGTTTCTTTTGTAGTTTTCTACGTCTTGTTCAACTCCCGATAAATTACTGGTCAGCATTTTTAATTTACCATCAATAAACTTAATGGTATTTAAAGCCATTAAATTTTTATTGCTTACGTTCTCCAGGTTATACCTATAGATCAGCGTATTCAACATATCAACCCCGCGTTGAGGTATAGCATCCAAAACACTAAGAACAATTGTGTTAGCATCTTTAATTACTGGCAAAATAACCAGGCCACTGGAACTGTATGCCTGCGCTAACTGATAAAGATCTACAAAGCCAAAATGTACAGTTTTACCTGAAACCTCAAAGCCTTCCCCCTTTTGAACGACAATAGTGAATTGTKGGCGTGTTATTTTATTACCGAATCTGTAAATGGTTTCCTTGTCTTTTTCCCCTAAAACAAACTGGTCATTATTTATAGCTCTTAAAGTAAGCTTTAAGGCACGTGCTTTATCTGTAAGCTTATCTACCACAACTTCCATTGGCAGGTTTTTACCATACAATTCCTGTGTTTTTAAAGGAAGATTATAATGATACCTCACATTCATTTTAAGATCAGATAACACCTTATAAATCAAATCTCTTGACCGCATCACCTCCATTTCATCATCAACAGTTTTAGAGGTCTTAAACATATTCAAATCACTGAAAGCGGTTCCTTTTAACAGACCATCCCCTTTCGAGTCGTCCTGAACAAGCAGTGAGCTGGTGACCTTATATTTAGGTACCTGAGTTTGAAGATAAAACCACGCCCCACCTAAGCCCAGCAGTAGTGCAAGTCCAAAGAAATACCAATACTTAGCATATTTCATAATCTGAGCCTTTACGTCGGGGCTGTTCGTCGGATTTTGTTTGTTGTAAGCCATCACAATAAGTTTAAAAGATTAACACTGCCTTACTTATTCAAAAAAGTTGTCGCCAATACCGCCACAGCAGAGATTGCTGCAACAATTAGTGGCATTAATCGGTTGTTACTACTTACTTCAACTGATTTTGCTTTATCAGGCTCTACATAGATTACATCATTTTGCTTTAAATAGAAGTACGGAGAATTAAGCACGTCTTTACTATTCAGGTTTACCCGCTCCATCCTTCTCTGCCCATCCAATTCTCTTATCAGTAAAACATTTTCTCTTTTGCCGTAAGGTGTCATATCGCCCGCTAAGCCAAGTGCTTCGAGCAGATTTATTTTCTCACTGGTTACTGTAAAAGTTGAGGGGTGGTTAACCTCTCCGATTACGGTCACTCTAAAATTCATAAACTTGATATTTACAATGGCATTCTTCACATACTTATTAAGTTCAGATTCCATTAATGCCTGTGCCTGCCCTACAGTTAAACCTTGTAATTTGACTTGACCCAAAACAGGGAACTTCACAAATCCTTGTTTATTCACCCTGTAACCTTCTCTTTCGTATATTCCACCTACTGTTGGATTACTTGGAACAGAAGCAAATAAAATATTAGATTCGGGGCTGGTACTATTAACTGTAATACCCAGCACGTCATTTTGAAGTATGGTGGGCTCTCCGGCATCTAAAACCTGTGAACTACTTTCGCTGGCTCCTTTAAGATCACTGAAATAAACTAAATTTCTTTGTCTGGAACAGCTACTTAATATAATTAACATTAAGTAACAGAAGAGGTGTTTTAGATTCATAAAATATAATTTAAATTAAACACAATAAATGTTTGATTAAATACTATGATATGAATTTACACACTTATTATAATCCGTGAACCATACTTTAACTAGTTGTAAACCATTTTGTAAAAAGTTCACAGTTTATTGCACATACCTGTGAAATATCTTTCACAATAAGTAGTTATAAGTTTCTCACAACCTGTGTGATTACTCAGTCCTGCTTTTTAGAAAAGTAAAACATTCTGCTCACTATAATTGTTATCAAGAGGCGAATAGGGAGCAAATCCATGAAAACGATCATCATTGCCACTGATTTCTCTGCATCTGCATTAAATGCAGCACGGTATGCAGCATCGTTAAGTAAACAGCTTCATGCTAAACAAATCTTGTTATATCACTCCTATGAATTACCTGTTGCTACCGAGATTCCATTTCCTGAGAATAGAGATGCACACATTTTACATGAGAAAAGCATCACATCTCTTAATAATGTAAAAACGGCAATTTCGGATCTGTGTGCAGAAGATACCGCTATCGAAATCTTTACCGACGACAGTCCCATAATAATGGGCCTAGAACAGCTTTCAAAGCAATACCCCGATCCTTTTGTAGTTATCGGCATTACAGGGAAAAGCAGAGGACTTACCGCCTTAATAGGTAGTAACACAATAAGCATTGTTAAAAGCGTATCAATGCCCATTCTTGTTATTCCTAATGAGTCGAGTTACACAACTATAAAAAACATGGTGTTAAGTTGTGATTTGAAAGAAGTAAACGAAACCAGCCCGGTAAATACCATAAAGTCATTTATGCATGCTTTAAACACCAGGCTTCTCCTGCTAAACGTTGATCATAATGAATCAGCTCATTTTAATCCTGATCGCATTATAGAACAATATAACCTTCACAAGTTATGGGATAATGAAACTCCGGAATACCACTATACAGATAATCCGGACGTTGCATTAGGAATCATGGAGTTTGCAAAACAGTACGCCTCAGGTATAGTCATAATAGTTGCAAAAACGTATGGCTTCTTTGAGGGGCTATTTCATAAAAGCATGACAAGAAAACTTGCTTTGAATACGCAATTACCCTTATTAATATTAAAGGAAGTCCACCAAAAAGTCCATCAATAATCTACATGATAATCTTTTTGAAAAGACTTACCGCTCCAGGCGCTCTTTGCAGTCCAGTCTGCAGGTGCTTGTGTCCAGAACAAATTAGTTTCAGGTAAGCCCAATGGCAAAAATGAAAGCGTAGCCATATAAAGGCTACCTGTGGATGTATAGTAATCTGCAATATCTGGTTGATGTCCACAAAAACCCAGAGTTAGCCAGTTATTCTTATCAAAAGTTCCTGGTATACTATACATATTCTGTTTAACTTTTGTTAATGCACACCGAACTTGTGCTGGCAAAATAGATTCAGGAAGCTTTTCCATTAGGGCAATCTGACTTAAGGCCTGAAAAGCACCTGTCCTATAAGTAATGGAACGGCCAATTGGAGGGTAAGTACCTTCCGGAGAAATCATTCTTTCCTGGCCTACTGCATAACGTTGCATTCTGATTAATGCAAGCTCATAGCTTTTCTCTTCTGCTAGCTTATGATCAACTAAAATCCGAAGCGTATCAACCATCATTGGATGTATTACAAAGGAATTGTAATAATCAAATGCCAGATTAGGTCCATCGCCATACCATCCATCGCCTTTGTACCAGTCATTCAGGCTATCAACTCCATTTGTTATCCGGACATGGTCATATTCCTCTCCAATAGAAAGCAAAAATGCTTCCGTAATAGCGCCAAACAATAACCAGTTACTGTTAAATGGCTTTCTGTTCCTCAGTGATTTAAATGAGGATACGATCCGTTGCTTAGTTAATGAATCAAGAGGCTCCCATAAAGCCTTTGGTGCCCTTAAAAATGCCTGCGCCAGGTAAGCAGAATCCACAATAGGCTGATAGTCCTTTGAGAAATTTAAAAGATCGGGGCTTGATGGATCAAAGCATTTGTTTAAACCAGTAATAGCGTCTGCTCTCAGTTTTTTTCTCAATACAGCTTCCCTGGTATTGTCATCTGGCAGCGCAATCCACGGGGCAATCCCCGCATAAGTGCGACCTACCGCTTCAAGGTAGGTAACACTTAACGATCTGGAATCAAAAGTTGGCGACTTCTCAAGCGGCATATTTTTCTTCAATGTTCCGCTGGCCAGATTGGAAACCACCGGGCTGGCAATTTTATATAAAAGCTCGCACCAGTATTCCCGGTCATTCCTATATGGGCCTAAGCGATTAGCTTTGTATTCAGCAGCCAAAAGTTGTGTTGAACTCACTACGCCGGCTGCCGTTGCAAATGACATCGCTTCTATAAATTTTCTTCTTCTCATATTTTGGCTTTATCATAATTATTTTCACCACTGCGCTCCTTTTTCTTTGTTTCCAAAACAATCACAAAGGGTTTACTCTGGCTAGCGGGGTTGGCATAAACAAAGTATTCATTGGTGTGCACTTCTTCTACTTTTAAAACCTGGTTCTGGTCGGCAAGCAGATAAGATTTGGCAATCGCAGTTTTAGCAGGTAATTTAACACGATAAGCGCCTGATACCGGAATGTTAAAGACCACCATATATATC